>JAEUVL010000100.1 GCA_016786965.1 Chitinophagaceae bacterium | reverse complement strand
CAAGGTGTTCAAGCAAAAGCAGAACCTCACACCCCAGCAAGGTATCAATCCGATGCAGAAAGCACAGGAGAAAAAAGGATTCTGATACTCAAAGGGAGCCCTGTAACAAACTATTGAAAGATCACATAAAGCCATGCCGTTTTGACCGGCATGGCTTTTTCAGTTTTTACAGCTGGTATAAAGCCGGTAAAACCGCTGGTGGAATTTCTATCCCCGGTCTGCTGCATTCATTTCATCTGCTGACCTATTTATCTTAGCTTTGGAAGCATCTGAAACAAATCATTATTATTAAAACCCATATATCAAGATGAGAAATTTCATTTCCTGCCTGTTGATCGCATTGTGTCTTGGCATTAGCAGTTATGCGCAAAACATTTACAATAATCCCAACAGCAATCACGGAAACAAATTTGAGCAGATGGGGGCCACTTTCCCCACGCCAAATGAATATCGCACCGCCAGCGGCGCACCAGGCACCAAATACTGGCAGCAGCGTTGTGACTATGATATTAAATGCGAACTGGATGAAAAGAACCAGGTTCTCAAAGGAAGCGAGACCGTCACCTATTTTAATAATTCACCCGATGTACTCACTTATCTCTGGCTGCAACTGGATGAGAACCAGCACAGCAATATAAATAACGCCAACTACCAGAACAGCAATCCTATGAGCAAGCAGACCAACCCCCAGCAACTGGACAGGTCAGCAGAAGGAAAAGAAGACAATGGCTATGGGTTTAAAATTGCCAAACTTACCGATGCCGCAGGCAAACCACTCAATTATACCATAAACAAAACCATGATGCGGGTAGAATTACCTGCTCCGTTAAAAGCCGGTCAGCGCTTCGTATTTAAACTTGACTGGAGTTACAAAATAGTGGACCGCATGGGCCGTGGCGGCCGGGGTGGATATGAATTTTTCCCCGAAGATGGTAATCATCTGTTCACCATGACACAATGGTATCCCCGACTTTGTGTGTACAGCGATTTCCAGGGCTGGCAGAATCACCAGTTCACCGGTCGTGGTGAATTTGCCCTCACTTTCGGCAACTTTAAAGTAGCCATGACCGTACCAGCCGACCATGTGATCCTCTCAACCGGCGAATGTCAGAACTATGCGGCTGTTCTAACACCCGCACAAATGGCCCGCTGGAATAAAGCCCAGCAATCATCAGAACCTGTTGAAGTGGTAACACTCGAAGAAGCCAAAGCGGCTGAAAAACAAAAAAGCGAAAAGAAAAAGACCTGGATATTCAAAGCAGATAATGTTCGTGACTTTGCTTGGGGCTCTTCCCGCAAATTTATTTGGGATGCAATGGCCACGAAGATAGAGGGCAAGCGGGTGATGTGCATGAGCGGCTACGCCAAAGAAGCGTACGGCCTTTACCGGAAGTTTTCTACCAAAGCAGTAGAACATACCATCAAGACCTACTCAAAGTTTACCATTCCCTATCCATATCCTGTGGCACAAAGCCTCGAAGCTGCCAATGGCATGGAATACCCGATGATCTGTTTCAACTTTGGCCGCACCGAAAAAGACGGCACCTACAGTGAAGGCACCAAAAATGGCATGCTGGGTGTGGTGATACATGAAGTAGGACATAATTTCTTTCCGATGATCATCAACAGCGATGAACGCCAGTGGAGCTGGATGGATGAAGGCCTCAACACTTTTGTAGAGTACCTCACCGAGGAATTATGGGACAACAAATTCCCCAGCCGCCGCGGCCCTGCTGCTTTTATCACCGATTACATGAAGCTGCCCAAAGACCAGTTGGAACCCATCATGACCAACAGCGAGAACATCGTACAGTTTGGTCCCAACGCTTATTCAAAACCCGCCACCGGGCTGAATATTTTAAGAGAGACCATCATGGGCCGTGAATTATTTGATTATGCCTTTAAAGAATATGCAAGACGCTGGGCCTTCAAACATCCTGAACCGGCTGACTTTTTCCGTACCATGGAAGATGCCAGCGGCGAAGACCTTGATTGGTTTTGGAGAGGCTGGTTCTACAGCACCGAAGTATGCGATATCTCGCTCGATACAGTGAAACATGCCAAACCAGACCTCGATGCAGTAGCACCTGAAACAAAAGAAACCGTAGTGAAACAAAGTGTGGCAAAACCTTCCCTGCCCACCTTCGATGATATCTCCAAGATCAGGAACCGGGATGATAAGAAGATCACTTTCCAGACCGATGCAGATACAACCATCCGCGACTTCTACTGGCGATATGCCCGCGGTATAGAACCCTATGATACTGCTAAATACGAAGTAAGGATCCCCGGCAACAAGCCCGAAGGATTAACAGCAGAAGAAAAAAGCAAGTATGCCAATAAGAATATGTACGAGCTTACCTTCAGCAATAAAGGCGGATTGGTAATGCCCATCATCATCGAATGGACCTACAAAGACGGCACCAAAGAAGTGGAAAGAATACCCGCCCAGGTATGGCGGCAGAATGAAAACAAAGTAATAAAAACATTTACCAAGGATAAAGAAGTAGCCTCTGTAAAGCTGGACCCCTACCGCGAAACAGCCGACATCAACGAAAGCAATAACAACTGGAACACCATAGCAGAGCCTTCCAAATTCAGCATCTTTAAAGGAAGACAGGGCGGCGGCCCAAGAGGTGGCGGCGGACAAACCGGCAACCCCATGCAGAAAGC
>JAEUVL010000099.1 GCA_016786965.1 Chitinophagaceae bacterium | reverse complement strand
CGGAACCGTCTTATCTGATGATCATCCGTTGACCAGACAAGCTCATGTTCATTATTATAAAAAGCATCCGACTGCATTGGCCATGCCGGGTGAAATGTGGACCATACAGTTAAGTAATATTAAAATGACTGACAATACCCTGGGCTTTGGTGCCAAGCTGAACTGGACCAGGGAAGAAATGATCAGTCATTATATTTAATTCGCTGAAGTAGTTGGTGTTAATTTGGCAGAAAAATGCCTGAGCATCGGCGCTTCTTCCGTGATGTTCAATCCTTTTAGTTCATTTCTTTTTTGAAATACTTCAATGATGACCTCCGCTACATAGTCAATATGACTTTGTGTATACACTCTTCTCGGTATCGCCAGCCTGACCAATTCCATTTTCGCAGGTATCAGATTTCCTGAATCGTCATATTTCCCAAACATTAATGATCCAATCTCCACACTGCGGATGCCTCCCTCTTCATACAAGGCACAAACCAACGATTGTCCCGGATATTGCTCTACCGGTAAATGTGGCAGAAATTGTTTCGCATCTATATAAACGGCATGCCCACCGGCGGGCTGCATTACCGGCACACCAGAGGCTATCAGCTTATTAGTCAGGTATTCAATACTACGGATCCTATATTCCAGGTAATGCTCATCCAGTACTTCCTGCAGGCCAATAGCGATTGCTTCAAGATCACGACCTGCTAAACCACCATAAGTAGTAAATCCCTCAGTGATGATGAGCAGGTTGCGGCAACGAATGGCAAGGTCAAGGTCGTTCATAGCCAGGAACCCACCTATATTGGCAAACGCATCTTTCTTGGCACTCATCGTAGCACCATCTGCGTAAGAGAAAAGTTCGTTGGCAATTTCTTTTACTGATTTATCAGCATAACCATCCTCTCTTTGTTTTATGAAATAGGCATTCTCTGCAAAGCGACAGGCATCAATGAATAATGGAATCCTAAATTCGCTACAAACCTTTCTCACTTCTTTTATATTCTGCATACTCACCGGCTGTCCGCCCCCTGAGTTATTGGTTATAGTAATGATGATCATAGGAATATTAACTGCTCCTTTCTCTATGATCTTTTTTCGCAATGCCACGACATCTATATTTCCTTTAAAGGGAGCCGGTATGGTTGGATGTTTGCCTTCCTCGCAAATCAGATCAATACCTTCGGCACCGGAGAATTCAATATTGGCCCTGGTAGTGTCAAATAAAGTATTACTGATAAAACATTTCCCTCTGCCACCAAGTATAGTAAAGATGATCTTTTCAGCAGCACGGCCCTGGTGAGTTGGAATGATGTAAGAAAGCCCGGTGATACTTCTTACGGAGTCTTCAAATTTGAAGAAGCTGCTGCTTCCTGCATATGATTCATCTCCTTGCATGATACCGGCCCACTGGCTGCTGCTCATAGCGCTGGTGCCGCTATCAGTCAGCAGGTCGATGAGTACATCTTTGGCGTGAATACGAAAGGGATTGTAACAGGCTTTTTCCAGGATTACTTTTCGTTCTTCTTTTGTGGTGAAATAAATAGGTTCCACCGATTTTATGCGGAATGGTTCAATGATCGTTTTCATGCATGATAATTTAGTCAGTAAATACTAACTGATGTTGTAAAAGGTAGTGACAGGAAATGTGGGAAGGATGATCAGGTAGGTCGACGGATAATATTTTTCCAGATATTCATATATAAAAAATGCCTGCCCAAAAGTAGGAGGGGCAGGCTTAACGAACTATGACTTTCGTCAATGATAGTTATCAGGTACTAAATTGTTTCAGATGATGATCAATATGTTTCCAGGTGGCTTTGCTCCACTGTTCTTTAGTAAGTCGGCCAAATACCGGGTGCTTTTCATTGATCATATTCGTTTCCGTAAATCGGTTGATCATATCCAGCAACGCTTTTTTTTCTTTATCAAAATCTTT
>JAEUVL010000050.1 GCA_016786965.1 Chitinophagaceae bacterium | reverse complement strand
GATTATAATAAAGATGGTTTTACCGATGTGGTATTTGTACAAGGCGGCTTTGTATATGTATTACGCAATAATGGAACAGGACGGTTTGTGAATGATTACCCTTCCTATCTTGATGCATTGGGAACCCCGGATGCATCAGCCACACAGGTAAGATGGATGGACTATGACGGTGATGGTGATGCAGACCTTTTTACAAGAGAGGGAATATATGAAGCCACTTCCTGGGGTGGTCTTCGCTTCAGGGGCGAGCCGCTTGAAGATTTTGGTAATATTGGTTTTGGAGATCTTAATAAAGATGGTAAAATTGATGCAGTCAGCTTTGTCCGCTCGCCGCCAAATCTAGGACCGGGCCATATTTTTTATAATCAGCAGGGGAGCTCCTTCTTTAAAAATATAACACCAGCGAATTTTATTCAGTCCTATGGAAGTTCGTACTTTACCGGGGTCAGCATAAGTGACCTGGATAATGACGGCGATCTGGATATTATCTATGGCACAGGAGGCAGTTGTACCAATAATGGTGTCTATATTAACAGGGCCAGCGAAACCTACAAGAATATAACTGTTGTAAAACCTAATGGCGGGGAAGTATACGCTGCCGGAACAACGCTGCCGGTACGCTGGGCAGGCCATTTACTTAGCAATACAGTGAAAATAGAGTTGTCTGTGAATAATGGTATTTCTTATTCGACCATTGTGGCCGCAGCACCGGGCAATGCTAACGGAGGTCTTTATAACTGGCTGATAAATTCAGTACCTTCTTCCCAATGCAAGGTGCGGATAACAGACAATGTGACGGGTACTATTACTGACAGCAGCAATCTTAGTTTTACCATTACGGCCGCTACGGCCTTGCCTGACATAATTCGCAGCAATGATCTTAAGGTATATCCCAATCCCGCCAATAATATTGCTTATTGCCTTGCGAAAGGCATTCCTGCGGGAAGAAAAATACAAGTAAAGATATTTGATACCAACGGAAGAGAATTGTTCAATACTGAAACAAGTATGCAAGCTGGCAACATTGTGCCGGTTGATATCACTTCTCTTTCAGGGGGGTGCTATATTGTACAGGTTCGTTATAATACGATGGTGTATTCCCAAAAGCTCATAAAAGCAAGGTAATGCACCGATTACCTGATTTGTGATTTAAAAAAACGAGTGCACTGAAATTCTTTAGTAATTCTTCGAATCCTTCAGCCTGCACATAAAGCATGCACAGGATAAGTTTATAGTGCCTGGTAGAAACATCATATCGCTGATTCACTACGGCCGGTAATACAAGGCATAGTACATTGACGACGATCTTCATTTTGCAACAGCTAAGGCTCTTAGATGGAAGCCGGTAGTATAATTCACAGGTAAATACTTATTTCCCAAAAATTGATTCCCTAACGGTACCGGTTGTGCTTAAATTCACTATCAGTAACTGCCTGATGGCATTGTAATTGTTCCGGTATGTTACAACGCTGCTTCCACTGCACCTGTTAGAAAAATATTTTGTTTGGATGGATGTGGTCCTATTCAACTATAGACCAATGTAAATGTATTGGGAGACCAAAATGATCCGGCAGGAGCAAATTTTACCACACACTCTTCCTGCATGATCTCTTTACCCCGCATTGGATTTAGACCTTTAACCATTACGCCCCACACTACATCCTGCAAAAGAGGAAAACCTGAACACCTTCTACAAAGTAGGGCGCCATGCTGCTATGCGTTAATAGCGGTTCCTATTTAAATTTCTACATTATGAGAAAGATCATTTCAGGCTTATTGCTTGTATCCCTTATTGTTGGGTACAGCAGTTGTAAAAAAGAAACCGTCAGCGAAGAACAGCAGGCCCCCATTGCTGACAAAGCGGCCAACGCAGCAGCTGGCCCGGCTCCCGCTGCCTGTGCCACAAAGTACCTCAACCTGGCAATTGACCCGGTTGGTGGCGGCTCTTATCTTTACAAGATCGACAACACACCGAGCAACCCGCCGGTGGCAGTAACAAACATCAACGGATCAGCCGGTAATAACCAGATCGGCAGCAGCCTTCCTGCTACTACCGTTACCCGTATGACCGGACTTTCTTACGATCCGATCACCGGTGTCTGCTGGGGTATCACTGGCAATGCGGGCTCACACCCTAATTCACTGATAAAATTCAGTCTCGCTGATCCCAATGTAGTGGGCATTATTCCACTGATCTCACCGGGCGGTGCTATTAACCTGAGTGATATTGAGAAAAACCCATGGAATGGAAGATACTATGCCATTAACAGGGCTGTTGCCGCCAACAACAGACTGGTGACTGTTGATATTAATACCGGTGTAGTGACCTTTTTGCCATTGACCACTGGTCTGCCTTTACGTGGATTAGCGATGGATCCTGGTGGAAAGATCTATTTAATGCGTATGACAGGCGCCAGCGGAAATGTGTATGTGGCTGATCCACTTACTGGTGGTCTTATTCTTGGCCCATGTCCTTACGGTGTAGTCATCGCCCCCGGGGTACTCGGTGCTAATTCAGAAATGGGATTGCATTTTGATGATGTATGCACCAACCTGCTAGTGACTGGTAATTTCAGTGGTACGAGCAATATACTCACTGATGCACTGCCAGCTTGTCTCGGCGGGCCTGTTCCCCCTTCAGTAGCGGTGCCCATAAAACCAACAGTAGATTTTGCACGGCTTAATTAAAGGGGCTTCAATCTTTGTTACTGTAAAAAACCCGGTTTGATGCCGGGTTTTTTATTTGTTTACCGCTCAAGGCTTTACCTTTAGCGCCATCATGAGTGTATATACCATCCCTTCGGAGATCATTATTACCTGTCCTAAACGATTGGCCCCCTACCTGCAGCAGGAAGTAATGGAGTTGGGTTTTGCTGTTGACGAAACATTTGTGACCGGGGTACGGCTTTCCGGAACAGTGAATGATTGCATTAAACTGAACCTGAACTTGCGATGCGCCAGCCAGGTACTATACAGTCTAAAAAAGTTCGAGGCCGGGAATGCAGATACGATCTACAGTCAGTTGGTATCCTATCCCTGGGAAACGATCTTGCCTGATCCCGGATATTTCTCTATTACCAGTAATGTCAACAATCCAACTATCAACAACAGCATGTTTGCCAACCTGCGGGTGAAAGATGCTATTGTGGACCGGATGCGGGATAAAAGAGGCACCCGGCCATCCACTGGTTCAGAACTAACTGGTGCTGTTATTCATCTGTTTTGGAAAAATGAAACAGCAGAGATATTCATTGATACCTCCGGTGATTCATTAGGACGGCATGGATACCGCAAAATACCCGGGCAGGCGCCTATGCTCGAAGCATTGGCCTCTGCTACTATCTATGCTACAGTGTGGGACAGGCGTTCGCCTTTTATCAATCCTATGTGTGGCTCCGGTACCCTTGCCATTGAAGCAGCCATGATCGCTACTAACCGGAGACCGGGATTATTCAGGAACAACTATGCCTTTATGCACTTGCAGGGATATGATGAGGCTGTTTATTTTCAGGAGGATGCGCTACTCGAAGAGCAGATAACCGAAGTGCCGGGTCTGCATATTATAGCTACCGACTATAACGCCAAAGCCATTGATAATGCAAAGAAGAATGCAGTGGCAGCTGGGGTGGCCGATCTTATTGAATTCAATGTCTGTGATTTTGCTGCTACCGAAATACCAGCCGGGGTGCCGGGGATATTTTTTGTAAACCCGGAATACGGCGAAAGGCTCGGTGATAGTAAAGAACTGGAAGCTACCTATGCCCGTATCGGTGATTTTATGAAGCAGCACTGCGGGGGGTACCATGGCTATGTGTTTACCGGCAACCTGGAACTGGCTAAGAAGATAGGTCTGAAAGCAAAACGCCGGATCGAGTTTTATACCAGCAAGATTGATTGCCGCCTGCTGGAATATGAATTGTACAGTGGCAGCAGGGATGTGAAAGTTGAAAAGCAATAACTGGTAAGTTTAGTGGTATTTAAGTCGGTAGTTCGATATCAAATTAAAAATGTATAATTTTTTCTAATGGAAATCTCAGCACTGCAGCAGATAGTAAGGGAACGGTATTTTAAGACTGATAGTGAAAGAGGGATCTATCACACAGCTTTATGGTTTCATGAAGAAGTGGGGGAGTTGTCTTCCGCTATTGCCAGCGGCGATAAAGTAAATGCCAAAGAAGAGTTTGCCGATGTATTGATGTGGTTGCTAACCCTGGCCAACCTGATGGATATTAATATGGAAGAGGTAGTGAGTGAATA
>JAEUVL010001093.1 GCA_016786965.1 Chitinophagaceae bacterium | reverse complement strand
ACCCAATGCTGTTTCGGGGTGGCTGTGGTGGGTTCAGCAGTTGCTTCAGGTACTGGAATACCAGGGCTATATCATCGTCATGCTGTGTCAGCTTGCGTTCTATTTTTTCCAATTGCAGTAATATGTCTTTATGAGTGAGGTACATCACTCCCGGGCTTGAGGTCTCAAATTGCGACCTTAAAAAATACCACTATTGCTATCTGTTTTTCGGCGGGTAATAATTCTTTCATGCATCACCAGCTAATTATAGTGTAAGTTTGTTCCCTACACTAAAAAAATAACCATAATGCCTTCTGTAAAAGCTTACGGCGCTGAAAGCGCCACCTCCGCCATTGCGCCCCTTACCATTGAGAGAAGAGACCCAAAACCACATGATGTGCAGATAGAGATACTGTTCTGCGGCATCTGCCATAGTGATCTGCATACTGCCCGCAATGAATGGGGCAATGCTGTATATCCCTGTGTGCCGGGCCATGAAATAGTAGGCCGGGTAACCGCCGTCGGTGATCATGTAAAGAAATTCAAGGTCGGCGATCTCGCCGGTGTTGGTTGCCTGGTAGACAGTTGCCGGGAATGTGACAACTGTAAAGACGGACTGGAACAATACTGTGCGGGCGGCCCCACTTTCAGCTATGGCAGCCCGGAAAGAGATGGCAGCGGTATCACCCATGGTGGCTACAGCAAATCCATCGTTTCACATGAGGACTTTGTATTACACATCTCTGATAAATTGCCGCTGGCAGCCACAGCGCCGTTGCTCTGCGCCGGTATCACCACTTACTCACCACTGCGCCACTGGAAAGTGGGCAAAGGAACAAGAGTAGGTATCCTTGGCCTGGGTGGCCTTGGTCATATGGGTGTTAAGATAGCAGCAGCCATGGGTGCCGAAGTAACCATGTTGAGCCACTCCGCTTCCAAAGAAAAAGATGCCGCCAAGCTGGGCGCCCACAAGTTTGTACTCACCAGCGATGCAGAACAGGTAAAAGCAGTCACCGGTTATTTTGATTTTATTCTTGATACTGTTTCTGCCGAGCATGATTATAACTTCTACCTCGCCCTGTTGCGTACCAGTGGTGTGATGGT
>JAEUVL010001086.1 GCA_016786965.1 Chitinophagaceae bacterium | reverse complement strand
CAGGACATCGGACGGTATAGGGGCTCCATCTTCTGCCAATCAACTTATCTCAAAAGTATATTCACACCCGGATGTGCACAAGAGCAATACCACGGCTTTTGCCTTTTTCGGTATTTACTGGTGCGATAGTAGTCTTCCGGCGACCGAATGAAAAACTACTACCCGGAGAATGAAAAACTACGAATGGGTGTTTTCGCTGGTACAGGAGCCCTTCTTTTTGTGGTCTGGTACCCAGTAATTCTGATACAGATGATTCGTGTCAATACGAAAGGTGTATTTTTTCTGGCCTTTCCCCTAACACCTTTTCATTAGAGATGGGCTAAGTCTTCCAAAGAGTAGGAGCCGCTTTAATAAGATAATATGCACTGGCATATTCCATTTCAATGTTTATTAAGGCTCACTAATGCTCATTAAGGCCTGTTATTGTTCATTAGTGGGGGGGCAAAGGCAACTAAGGTGGGGTCTGGAAGCAAGTAACAGGCAAGTAACAGGCAATCTGGAAGCAACTCAGCGGCAAGGAGGAAGCAATGCAGCGGCAAGCTGTAAGTCATTTCCCGCCTCGGTTACCTGTCCCTCACGAACTGAAACGGCTGATGATTGTTGGGTACACAGGCCAGGGCGTAGCACCGCTGCGGGAGCCCTTGTATTTCCTTTGCCTCGTTGCGCCTTTGCGAGAGAAATTTGTATGGCTCTTTTTGCATCTCTGCGGGAAAAATACCTCTCAAAAACTAACCACTCCATGCCGCAGCGCCACCATGGCCAGGCCCACCCTGCTTTTTACATTCAGCTTTACAAACAAAAGGTCCCGAAGGTTATCTACTGAGCGGGGGTTCAGGTGCATCTTTTGTGCTATCTCTTTATAAGTAAGGTCGGTACAGGCAAGTTTTAAAAATTCCATTTCGCTGTCCGTCAGCATGGTCTTTTGCAGGCCATTGCTCCCGTCGGTATTATTCCGGAACAGGTTCACCAGTTTGCCGGTGGTGTGCACAGAGTAGTAAAAACCAGACTGAACTACCGACTGGATAGCGAATTTTAATTCTGATGGATGAACATCTTTTTTGAGAAACCCCTTTACCCCCGCCTGCAGCAGCCGGATCAGCGACAGTTCAGAATCGTACATGGTTAGCATAAGCACCTGCACAGCAGGGGCATGCTGGTGCAGCCAGGTGGCAGTTTCAAAGCCGTCCATTTCAGGCATGTTCAGGTCAAGGATGGCCACGTCGGGCACTTCTCCGGCCAGTATATGCTCCGTTAGCTCCTTACCGGTGCCGGACTGGTGAATGACCTGGCAGTCGCCAAAACTATCAATAAGCGAGGCCAGCGCATTGCGCAGCAGTACATGATCGTCTGACAGGGATATTTTTATTATTGGTTGTTGCATGGTTAATTAAAGGGAATGGTGAATAATAGTTCGGTGCCTTTGCCCGGCTGGCTCTTTACCTGCATATTGCCATGCAGGATGTTTATTCTTGTACTCATATTCTTTAGTCCTGCCCGGCTGTTCAGCTTTGCCAATTCTGTATCAAAACCATTCCCGTCATCGGTAATGGTGATGGTGAGTGCAGCGGTATCGTAATATAATATAAGTCGGGCATGGGAGGCATGGGCATGCTTGATGATATTGTTGAATGATTCCTGTACGATGCGGAAAATAATAAGTTCTTTTTGATTGTCCATATATATGGGGGTGCCTGCCACCTCAAACTCGAGGGTAAAGAGCCCCGCCTGCCGGATACGCTGTATTTCTTCCTCTATGGCTTGCAGCAGCCCATGCTGGATGATGATGTCTGCATTCAGCCCTTTGGAAATATCGCTCAGTTCGGCTATCGATTTGGTGAGCAGCTCCACAGCCGTTTCTACTTTGGCGGGTGAGCGCAGTTTATCGTCCAGGTCAAGGGTGTTCAGGTGCAGCTTGGCCAGGGTAAGGGAGAGGCTGATATTATCATGTATCTCACGGCTTATATTTTGAAAGGTTTGTTCCTGTATCTCAAGCTGGGTTTTCAGCAGGTTTCTTTCATAGTGGGCTTCTATCTCGTTTATCTTTTCCTGGTAGGCTAATTGTTTTTTACGGTGGAGGAATAGTATGGCAAGTATAAATACTGCCATCAGCATGATCAAAAAAGTCGTGATCAGCAAAAAAATAGTTATGCCGTTAGTGTTTTGTTGCATGAAAATGCTTTTGTAATGCAGAGAAATAAAATGCTGATAGAAAGGTAATGGACAGCCGCAAGAATATTATACAGATTTGGGTTCGAAATAAAAAATACAGAACCAATGAACAGGTATGGAATGG
>JAEUVL010001078.1 GCA_016786965.1 Chitinophagaceae bacterium | reverse complement strand
CGTGCCTAATACAGGAATGGTTGTTGCCATTGACCTCGGTGAGTGGAATGATATTCACCCGGATAATAAAAAAGATGTGGGTGAACGCCTGGCTACTGCAGCTTTGAAAATTTCTTATGGCGAAAACCTTATTCACTCCGGTCCAATTTTTAAATCTTCCGAAAAACAAGGCAATAAGATCATTATCCGCTTTGATCACACTGGAAGTGGATTAGTCACCAACGATGGTGAAGATCCAGCTGAATTTGCCATAGCCGGTACAGATAAAAAATTTGTTTGGGCAAAAGCAAAAATTGAAGGGAATACAATTATTGTGTGGAATGAGGAGATAAAAGACCCGGTATATGTAAGATATGCCTGGGCCGACAACCCGGTAAATCCAAATTTGTATAATAAAGAAGGTTTGCCGGCTTCGCCATTCAGAACAGATAAATAACCGAACATGAAAAGACATATTATCACATTTGTTATCGCAGCATTTTTCGGGCAGCTTCTATTTGCCCAAAACCGTATTGTCCTTTTTCCTGAAAAAGCCAGGGATACGATTAACAAAAATATCTACGGTCATTTTGCTGAACACCTCGGCCACTGCATTTATGATGGAATTTATGTTGGAGATAATCAAAAGAAAATACCGAACAGGAATGGGATACGGCTTGATATAGTGGAGGCATTAAAAAAATTAAAGACCCCGGTGCTGCGCTGGCCAGGCGGCTGCTTTGCCGACACCTATCACTGGAAAGATGCGATTGGTCCCAAAGACAAGAGAAAACAGATAAGCAACACCTCCTGGGGAAATGTAAGAGAGGATAATAGTTTTGGCACCCATGAATTTCTCGATTTTTGTGAACTAATTGGAGCCGAACCTTATCTCGCCGTAAATATGGGTGCTGGTACGGTACAGGAAGCGGTGGATTGGGTGCAATACGTTAACCATGCTAACGGTAGCAGTTATTTAACGGATATGCGGATGCAAAATGGCAGAAGTAAACCCTGGAATGTAAAATACTGGGGCGTTGGAAACGAATCGTGGGACTGTGGTGGCCATATGACAGCCGGTTATTACGTTAACGAATACAGGAAGTATGCTACTATGATGACTAGTTATAGCAATACAGAAGGTTTATTCCGCATTGCTGTCGGCCCGGGCACTGAAGATTATGCATGGACAGAAACCGTGATGAAAGAAGTACCTGCCCGCCGTATTGAGGGTCTTTCTATTCACCATTACTCGGTAATTAACTGGTCCAAAAAGGGATCAGCGACTCAATTTTCTGAAGAAGAATATTTCCGGACAATGGAACAGGCCTGGCGTATGGAAGGAATGATAAAAAAGAACAGCGAAGTGATGGATAAATATGATCCGCAAAAGAAAGTAGCGCTGATCGTGGATGAATGGGGCGGTTGGTATGATGTGGAACCCGGTACTAATGGCGCATTCTTATACCAGCAAAACAGTATGCGGGATGCTATGATTGCAGGTTTAACACTGAATATTTTTAATAATCATTGTGACCGGGTCCGCATGGCCAACCTGGCACAGATGGTGAATGTGTTGCAAGCTGTTGTACTCACCAAAGAAGAAAAGCTGGTACTCACTCCTACGTATCATGTAATGGAGATGTACAATGTGCACCAGGATGCGCTGATGATACCATTGGCGATGACAAGCAAGGATTATGTGATGGGGGAAAAAAAGATACAAGCGGTTTCTGCCTCAGCATCGAAAGATAAAAACAGTATCATACATATTTCACTGGTAAATATGGATGCCAATAATACCCAGGAAATTAAAATTGATCTGGGCAGTTTACCGGCAACAACTGTTACTGGCAGGATACTTCAAGCCGGTAAAATACAAGACCACAATACATTTGAAAATCCTGATAAAGTAAACCCTGTTGCGTTTAATGGAGTAACACTTAATGGAAACAATCTTATTATAAAGCTCCCCCCCTTCTCGGTGGTGGTGCTGGCATTGAAATAAAAGAGATGAAAAAAATAGTATTTATAGCTGTATTATCTCATGTAATGTTAACGACCCCGGGAATCACACAATTCAATCATCCCTGGCAAGGGAAAAAAGCGGCCGTAGTACTGACGTATGATGATGCAATTAACGAGCATTTGGATAATGCCCTTCCGTTGCTTGATTCGCTCGGGCTAAAAGCTACGTTTTACATTACAGCCTTTTCCAATTCAGTACAAACAAGATTGAATGACTGGAAAAAACTAGCTGCCTCCGGTCATGAATTGGGTAATCATACTTTATTTCATCCATGCAACGGCGGCCCTGGCAGGGAATGGGTGAGCAAACAGAATGATTTACAAAATTATTCTGTACGACGCATAGAAAACGAGCTACGCATGGCCAATTTGTTTTTACAGGCGCTGGATGGCAAAACAAAAAGGACGTTTGCATTTACCTGTGGCGATATGAAAGTAGATGATTCCTTATTTATCAACGGGATGAGAAATGATTTTGCAGGGGCAAGAGCCGTACGGAATGAAATGCACAAGCTCAATGAAGTGGACTTATACAATATTGATTGTTACATGGTCAATAACCACAGCTTTGAAGAGATGAAAGCCTGGGTTGACAAAGCTATACAGACCAACTCCCTGCTGGTACTTCTTTTTCATGGTGTGGGAGGAGGGAATAGTTTAGATGTGTCAATAGCGGCACACCGGGAGCTCTTGTTGTATATCACCCAAAAACAAAAGGAGATATGGACAGCTCCGATGATAGAAGTGGCAGAGTATATCAGGCAACAGCAACCCGGCTTTAAACACTAAAATTTTGGTTATGGATAGTATTTCAAAAAGATCCAGGAGAAACTTTATTTACAATGTGGGCCTGGCAGGATTGGGTATTCCTTCCCTTCCCTTTCCTTTCCGCCGCAGCAAATTGTAACAGTGAGTCATCAAAACAACAAACCATGCAAAATAAGAAGGGGAAACTCGGTATTGCTTTAGTAGGACTTGGAGGATATGCAGGTGGCCAATTAGCACCCGCCCTGCTGGAA
>JAEUVL010001066.1 GCA_016786965.1 Chitinophagaceae bacterium | reverse complement strand
TTCCATTTCCAGCAGGTGCATTCCTATCTTTTTATACATTCCTTTCACCCAGTCCAGCGCATCGGCATCGCTTTCTTCTGCATTACAAATGATCACCGCCTTGTTCTCATAGGCGCCACGCACCGCCGCCTGCGGACCGCTGTACTCGGTTCCCCACATCGGATGCGTGGCTACATATCTCCCCCTCTTAGGATGATTTTTTATAGACTCTATTAATTGCGATTTGGTTGAACCCAGATCGATCACCACCTGGTTATCTATTTTATCCATTACTGAAGGAAGTAATTCCACCAGCTTATCTACGGGTATCGCCAATATGACCACTTCGGCTTGCTCAATAGCTTCATCAAGCGGTAATATCTCATCTACCAGTTCCAGTTCTAACGCTTGCCTAGCATGTGCTTCACTTGTCTCCACACCAATGAGTTTTGAAGATAATTTCTTCTCGTGCAGCTGGATGGCTAAAGAGCCGCCAATGAGTCCAACACCTACTATACAAATTCGCCTTCTTTCCATTTTAGATTTTTGATTGCTGATTTTTGATTCGCACTATCGCTTCATCAAATTTTTCTTCTGTACTGCATAAACTCACTCTGATATATTTCTCCCCGGCACTTCCAAATATACCACCCGGGGTAATGAACACATTTGACTTGTACAACACCTCATCACTCAACACATAACCATCTTTATAAGTCTGTGGAATGGCTGCCCACACAAACATACCTGCCTGATCCCCGGAATACCTGCACTGGAGTAAGTCAAGCAATTCAAAAGCTTTTTCTCTTCTTGCCCTATAGATGGAATTTACCTCATCATGCCACCCCTTTTCAAGGGACAAGGCTTTTGCTGCAGCCAATTGCACCGGCAGAAACATTCCGCTGTCCATATTACTTTTGAAGCGCAATACTTCTTCCACTCTTTCTTTTCCCCCGCAAAGCATCCCTACTCTCCAACCCGCCATATTGTGACTTTTGCTTAAGGAGTTTAGTTCAATAATATGTTCTTTCGCACCGTCAATAGCTAACAGACTGGCCGGCTGATCATTCAGAATGAAAGAGTAAGGGTTATCATTAATGATAAGGATATTGTGTTTCCTGCCGAATGACACCAGTTTCTCAAAAATCTCCTTTGTTGGCAACTGCCCGGTCGGCATTTGCGGATAATTGACAAACATCAGCTTCACTTTCTTCAGATCCTTCTTTTCCAGTTTATCAAAGTTCGGGTGATAATTATTCTTCTCTCTTAATTTATACTCCACACATTTCCCCCCAGCCAGTTTTACGGCACTGCGGTAAGTTGGATAGCCGGGGTTCGGCACCAACACTTCATCTCCTTTGTCAAGATAGGTCATGCAGATGTGCATGATTCCTTCTTTGCTTCCTATCAGCGGCAGAATTTCAGTGTCCGGATCAAGGTCAACCCGGTACCATTTTTTATACCATTCGCTGATCGCCTTTCTTAATACCGGCGCCCCTTTATAAGACTGGTAGGCATGTACATTAGATTTTGCACTTTCTTCCTGCAATACTTTTATTACATCCGGATGAGGTGGCCGGTCGGGGCTACCAATACCAAGGTTGATAATATTTTTACCTGCCTTATTTAAGGTCTCAATTTCTCTCAGCTTCTGCGAGAAATAATATTCACCGATACCTTCTAAGCGTTTACTAAGCCCCCCCATCCCCCGAAGGGGGGATTTGGCTTTCACACTATCCATGCCTTTCGCAACTTCTTTTTTGACATTATGTTTCTTCATGATTAAAAGCTTCGTTTTTGTAAAGTCATTACACTGTTTTAATCTCCAGAGCCCCTTTACCGGAGAGATTTGGGGATGCTTCCCCTTTTATATACCCCGTACACTTTTATCGCTTCCGTAAGTGGTTTTATTTTTTCAATAACCGTATTAAACTGCTCTGTTGAATCAAATTCCATATCTGCATGAAAGGCATATTTAAAATCGGAGCCGGGTATTGGAAAACTCTGGAGCTTGCTGAGATTAATACCCCCTTCAGAAATCTTCGTCAGCACGGCCGCTAAACTGCCTCTCGAATGATCAGTATGAAAAGTAACGGAAGCTTTATCCGCA
>JAEUVL010001057.1 GCA_016786965.1 Chitinophagaceae bacterium | reverse complement strand
GAAGGAAAGTTTAACCCGAAAGACAAGAAGGAAGACATCCTCTACTTTGTGAATTATTATAACCTGGCCACTCTCTTCTATTGCCTGGATGATTTTGAGAAAGCCACTTATTATATTCAAAAGCTGGATTCAAATAACAAGCAGGATGGTAACGCTTCTTACTTTAAAAAACTGATCAACATAGCTGTGGCCCGCACCACCAAGCACCTGCTCACCACCACCCACCTGGACTATAACCCCGTAAAGGATTTTCGCCTTGGCGGAAAGGAATATGTATCAGATGCCGGCGCTGCTCCTGCAGATATGCCGGTGGCCGCTGTGGTGAACACGCCGGCAGAACCAGCGAAGGTGTACGATCAAACAGGCGACACAAAGAAACTGCTGCATAATATCTGGCTGGCCTACCAAAGCTGGACCAATGGCAATACAGATTACAGCGAACCGGGTAATTACCTTACCAACGAAGCAGAGACCATGGCTACCGGTCAGCAGTTTCTGTATCCCGTGTTCAACAAAAAGTACATCACCATAAAGCTGAACATAACCGGGCAAACAATCCCTTCTGCCACGATAGAAGTACATCCTAATACATATAAAGTGCAGCTTACCTGGAAGCAGGATAAACTCACCGGCATCAAACTCGACGGCCTCAGCGAAGCAGATTATGATGTGGTGTATGATAAGGATATGAATGTGTCCACCTTTACTTCCCGTACCATGATAAACGGGAACATCACCACTGTATTGAAACCGGAATTTGCCAATGGCAAATTATCGAAGGTGACCAAGTATGAGAATAAAACAGGCCAAAGCCCCTGGATACGCAGCATCAAAACATTTGCGTACAATGACACAGCCACACTGGTGGATTGTTTGGTGTATGGTACCAATAAACCCAATACTCCCAAAGGCATTGTCAGCAATTACCAGGGCATCTATAAAAAGAGCAATGGCAATCCCTATATCATCGTACAGCCATATGGAGAAACGACTGAGATCAATTACAATGAAAAAGATGAGATCAGCGGCAAGATAGTGCGGAAGAAAAATTCCGTACAGGTACATGATTATTTGTACCGGGATGGGAAATTATTTAAAGAGACCGTTATCTCCCGCAGCCTTACCGGCGATTTCCTGGAGAAGAATGTACGGCTTGATTTCACCCTGGAGAATGCCGGCCCCTCTGTGCCTGATGATGAGAAGCTGCAGGGTTTTTACAAGTACGATCAGAATGATGTGCTGATCTATGAGGCCCGTGATGGTAAATACCGGGACAAACAAAACGGCGTATGGAGTGATTGGAAATACTTCCGTTATTAAACATACAACGGCTGCTGCTGCCGGTCAAAAAGGGGCAGCAGCCGTTATAATTCATTCTTCCTGTCAGCCATGGGCATGTCTTAAAAGCTCATTTCCCCAGTAATTTCATTCAGAATACCATAAACATGGTATTGGCCGGATTGCGGCTTTGGTTTACTTTACGTCCCGCTCTTGTCAACGTTCGTGCAGCCGTAAAAAGACAGCAGTATTGATTTCTCTGATCACAACAAAAAATGCAGGGCAGGCAGCTCCACCAGTGGGGAGGCCGGTCTCCCGGTTCTTGTTGTAGAAATGGTAAGGCAATTAGTGCAATTAACCGGTGGTATAAACAACCGCCGGAATTATACTGAAGCCATGACATTTGCTGACTTTTTAAAGAAGTATTACTTACCGCATCAGCAGGCAGAGATCATTTTTATCCTCAATGATCTTTGCATATATCACAATATACAATCCTCTCTCAACGATTTTTACCAGGCCGCACAAAGTCATAATAAGTATGGCATCATCTCTCAGCTCGTACTTACCAGCCGGGAATTTGTTACCTGCATCTATAAACCCCTGCATGATATCCGGCATGGTGAACAAAAGGCCGCCAAAGAACTGAAGATCGCAGAACTGGCCACTTTCCTTGTCAGGGAGACCTATTATCTCTCTGAACTGGAACCCACAGAGTATTTTGATCTGCTGATAGAAACTGCCCGGAAAACCTATGATAAATATGGCTGGGATTTTTCTGTTTTAGAAAGACTGCTGAACCCTGCCAACATCAAGTTAGTAACGCTGACAGGTAAACAAAAGAAGAACGATACCAGCAGTATGCTCTCCAAACCGGTGAACCTGGACTGGCAGGGCGATAAACAACTGGACCTTTTTGTGGATGACCTGACAAAAACATTTCAGCAAGTCAGTTGTAAAAAACAACTCTACCTTCTTTTTGATCCGTTGAAAACAGATTTTAAAATAGAACTGCCTTCCAAACACCTGCTGCCATTTCTTACTCTCTTTTATGTACTGCATGAATCCGGCGCTATTAAAGTCATCGGCAACCGGGGATTGTTTGTCTATCTCCGTAAACATTTACAGGCACCTCCAAAAGATAAATACCCGAAAAGAGATTTCCGGAAGCTAAGACATGAGGCCGAACGAAATGAGAAGACAAAGAATAATATTTCCAGGGTAATAAAACCATTACTGGATAAATACTGCTGCAACGGACGATAGGACAATAGCCGGACGATAGCTATCGTCCGTAACCAACAGATTAGCATCCTTCCTATTTTAGATTTCAATTCTGTACAACGCTTTCCATTACAGAAAGAAGTTAAGTCTCCTGGTTAGTTATAGCGAATAAAAAGCATGACTGGATTTTCAGCAATGAGTTCAGGCAAGCGAATATATCGCAGGAAGAAACAAAACCAACAGGACCTTATACTATGAGTACGATTTCAGGATTACCCGCCTTACAGGCCATAACACTTGGGGATCCGTCAATAAAGATAGCCGTGCTGGATGGCCCGGTAGACCTGGAGCATGAATGTTTTACCGGCACTGCCGTCACACCGGCTTCAGTACATCCTTCCGCTTCTGCGGGTCTTGCCTTGCGGCATGGTACAGCCGTGTACAGTCTTCTTTTTGGAAAGCCGGGCAGCATAGCAGAGGGAGTATCTCCCGGCTGCAGCGGATTGATCATCCCCATATATACAGAAACACCAAACGGTGGTTTTGCACCTGCCTCGCAGGTAAGACTGGCCCGGGCCATTCAAATGGCATTGGAACAGGGAGCGAACATCATCAACATCAGCGGCGGACAATTTTCTAAATATGGAGATGCTGAGTTCTTATTAAAGAAGGCCATCGACGATTGTTATAAAGCCGGTGTATTGATAGTGGCGGCTGCCGGCAATGAAGGTTGTTATTGCCTGCATGTACCTGCGTCTGACAGGCAGGTACTCGCAGTAGGTTCGATGGACGAGAACGGAAATCCCACAGCAGAAACAAATTTCGGTGCACATTACCAGGCCAACGGTATAATAGCACCGGGTGTGAACCGAACAGCTGCTATGGCAGGTGGTACCACTTTTCAAACCAACGGTGCCACCAGTTATGCCACTCCCATAGTATCAGGAATAGTGGCGCTGCTGATGAGTTTACAAATAAAGAATGGCATCAAACCGGATGCATACATCATTAAATCTATTCTTGAGAATACAGCCATACCCTGTCCCGGTGATGGGGCCATTGATTGCAAACGCTTTCTCCGGGGAAAACTGAATCTGCCTGCTGCCATGGCTGCCATACAGGAAAGCCCCGGAATACTGGCATCCGGTCTTGAATTTTCAACTGTTAATATAGTAATGGATGCTGCACAACATACAACCGCATTTACTGAAGTAGTGGCTGTTGATAATATAGATGAACCAACAGAACAACTATCAGCAACCGGCAATGCAATGCCTGCTGAAGAAATGGTATTTGCTTCGTGTGGCTGCGAAAGCACCGATACCGGTACAGCCATCAGCACTGATCTTCCTCTGACATTATCCCGTGACGGGCCTGCTATACAACCATCAGAAAAGGAAACTGCCTTTTCTGCAATTATTGAATCAAACCAATTTGTAAAAAAATTAAACATGCAAAAAATGGAAAACAACAGTAAAAATCAATTGGCCGATGCTGCCGGTACAATCGAAAGCACAAACCCCGGGCTTGCAATGGTGCTTCCCGGAGCAGTAGAACCCTCAGATTGCGGATGCGGATGTGGTGGCAACAAAGCCGCTGCAGCTGCTGAAGGCGGTGGTGATGGTGGTAATGGCGGAGGCGCTGCCGAACCGGCCACACTTGTGTATGCACTTGGCAATCTCGATTACGATTTTGGCAGTGAGGCCCATCGTGATTCATTCGCTCAATCAATGGGGGGGAATCCTAACGACCCTGCTGCTATCATCAAATACCTGAAAGCAAATCCCTGGGCGGCAGAAGAACTGACATGGACACTTAACATTGATGCCACACCTATCTACGCAATATGTCCCTTCGGGCCGTATTCAACCGGTGCCTTTGAAAGAATACGCCAGTATTTTGAACAACAGCAAAATGGAAATATACAGCGCATCTCTGTTCCGGGTGTTTCACACGGATCTACCACACTGCTCAATGGATATGGTGTGGCGAACCTGATGCCTAACCTGCGCGGTATGTATTCCTGGACGACGGAAGCGCTGACAGCAGCGGCTACCAGTACCAAAGGATCAGCCAAAGCCCTGGCAGAGAACGTTGGTAATTTCCTCAACCGCATCTATTATCAAATGCGCAACCTGGGTACCACACCACAGGAAAGGGCCCTGAACTATGCGGCCACTAATGCCTTCCAGGTAAGTGCTGTGTTCTCCGCTGCATTGAAAGAAAATCTTGAACTGCATGAGATCGCTGCAGAGAAAAGCCCCATCTGCCGTCCCGGATCTGACTGTTATGATGTAACGCTCAGTTTCTTTAATCCAAAAGAACGCCTTACCGTGGCCCGTAAAGAATACAGGTTTACAATAGATGTAAGTGATGTGGTACCTGTAACGGTAGGAGAGGTAAGGGCATGGTCCGTTTATTAACAGCTGCCTGTAATGCGGGTTGACTATTGTTTCATGTACAAATAAAAAAGTATGGATAATGATCTCGCAAACCTCATTGTGGGGAATGAAACGGGAAAAACGGTGTATGCTGCCCGGCAGGATTCTTATGCAGAACTGGTAAAAGACAGGGGTATCGCATCAACGGTTGTCAGTTACACGCCATTCAGATTTGGAGAAGTGATGGCCGGTGGTGGTGACACCCGGGATTACCGGAAGTTCTTTTACAACGCCGATGGCAGGGTGGTGAAGAAGTTTGACTTTGATGATAATGGTGATATTTCCGCTAAGGAAGAATCCATTTTTGATAAGACGCTGAAATGGAAATTGCTGCAAACCAATATCATTACTGCCGAAGATTCAGTGGTGGAAACATTCGAGTATAAAGTGCTGAAAGGAAAGCACAAGATGAAGAAATACACTTTCACCAATCCCAAATGGCTCCGGCCCAAAGTGGACCTGTACGAACATGATGCTTTCGGCCGGATCAGCAAAAGGACCAGTTATGGTTTGCTCGGCGATCCCGAACTCATCACCCATTACCTGTACGATACGGACAATGATACAAAGGTAAGGTACCGCCATGTCACCCTGCCGGATGAAACACTTGTATTCACGATGATGTACGACTACGACAGTAAGAAGGACAAACAAACAGCTTTGTATTCATTTATGCTTGCACCGGAAGAGGTAACCGCCTTGCGCAATGCCGGAACCGGCTGGCAACTGGAGAGTGTTTCCCGCAGCATGTGGGAGTACGATGCCAATGGAAATAATGTGTTGTTTCAGCGGGATGAAAAGTTTACACCGGCATTAGACATGCTGAGTGCTGCCGGTGAAACCTTTTTGCCGCAAAACAGCCGGGTATTAACCGAGAAGACCACCCGTGATTTTCAGAAGATCAGTGGCAAGTATTACCTGGTACGGGAAACCGAATGGCTGACAAGAATGAACGAACCCCTGAAAGCGGTGAAGGATTTCCGGTATTATGATAGTAAAGGGAAACGTATTTATCCACCGGAAACCTAGCGCTGCCACAATAATGGCTTGCGGTCTTTTCAGTGAAATATTATTTGCAACACAGGTCTTTTATTTCTAAACAATTAAAAACTAAACAGTATGAACTTACCAACTTTAGCAAAACCTGTAAGGCGGAAAAAGCTTTGCAGGAACATTAATGTGGCTGCTGTCAGCCCTTCTTCGGAAGACTTTGATGAAAGCGATTATGATGACAACGAAGACGATTCATCCGATGCGGATGATGCAGGTGACGATTATGAAGGGGGAGATGATGGAGATGACGGGGATGATGGCGGCGACGGAGATGCCGAATGATGAATGACAGCAGTACTAAAAACTGACACGTCTTTTTTTTTAACACTTAAATATTAAACAGTATGAATTTACCAATTCAGGCAAAACCAGTTAGCAGACACATAACTGCAATTGCCACTTCCGGTGAAGGAGTTAATCCCAGTGTCTGCGTGGGCGGTTCCGTAAACGGCAGGCAGGTTTGCGTTAATCTGCCCGTTTTAGGCAGAAAATGCGTTACCAGCCCTGTATCTCTTCCAATAGGAGCAAGTGTATCTGCTTGCACCTGTAATCATTGGGGAGTTCCAACTGGTGCCAAGCTGACCGTATCGGCTGCTGGCCGCACTATCTTCAGTAAGAGCATCGGATGGTGCTAACATTTTGCTATTAAGCAAGATCCTGACCCCGGAAGCAAATGCATTCCGGGGTTTTTAATTGTATGCTTGCCTGGGTTACTATTAATTATTACAGCTTGAGTACTTGCGGTCAATAGTCTCTCTAAATTTTAAGAAAACTTTTTATCAAGATTGGCTGGCCGCTGCGTTTACGTGGAAACAACTACACCATGCTAAAACCACTCCACCTGCTCGCAGCTTGCTGCTGCGCCCTGGTGTCCCATGCACAACGAACAGATACGCTGGCACTTTTTTATCATCCGGATCACTTCACCCTTACCAAACCTGCCCAACAAAAACTCGACAGCTTTCTTCACCAGGGCTGGGACCGAATTGACATCTTCGGATACACAGATGAAACCGAAGGAGAAGAGTATAACCTTGAATTGTCAAAGAAAAGGTCTGGCGAAGTGTATAAGTACCTGCTGTCAAAGAATATTCCTGCTGCTGCTGTTAGTTCCCGCTACTTTGGTGAATCAATGCCAAAAGCAGATAACGCTTCTGATGATGGCCGGGCTCTGAACCGGCGGACAGAAATAGTGGGCTACCGCTTTGCCCGGATACAGGTAAAACCCACTGAAGACCCTATGAAGCCGGTGACACAAACCCTGGACAATGGGTTTATCATCACTTACCAGCCAGGAGCACTGTCAAACGAAATGTCGGGCAACTTCGCAGCAGGATCAGGGATGAACTTTCAATTGATCACCAACACCATGCAGATGCGGCAGCTCAATTTATTCAACAATACCACCAACGGTGAAATACTATCCTCCGTGCTTATTATTTGTGGTGACAAACTGGATCCGTGTAAACTGGACAAACCGGTTTTTATCAACGTTCCTGTGCCATATCAAACCAAATGTCCGATCACCAAAGTGAAATTCTTTAATGCGGTGATGGAAAATGGCGTTCGGATATGGAAGGAGGAGACCAAATTATTATCTCATGAGATGATCGGTGGTAAAGAATATGTGGGAGTGTGGATAGATGATTTTTGCCAGTGTATCAACTTTGATTTTAAAATAGATAAAGAGTGCTTTGATACCGATAGCATACAGGTGCAATATGTAAATGCCGGGATTAAAAATCTATCTGCAGAACTAAGAGGATTGAACAGTGTCTACCTGCCCCGGATGGTGGATGATTCCCTGGTGAACATTGTACACCTGAAAAATGAGATGGACGAGGCTCTCATCAGCTTTTCCCTCTATAATGGTAAAAGGCGGGTCCGCACTTTCCGGAATGAGTCATTAAAGGCCTTTCCTTATGATGCAGCCACTAACCGGTACCTGCTGAGTACTTCCACCAGCAAGTTTTATTTCCCCGGTGTGAAAATATATGATGTGGTATTAAAAGTGAATAAGGATAAATACAGGGTGTACGCCGACAAGAACAGGTATGAGTTTATGTACCTCAACCGCAGTGAAGAGAATATTGTGGTGGATTTCGCTGTGCTGGGCCCCAAAGGAAAACTTACCCAGTATAAGAATCAGCCCCTGGCCTCTCTTCCTTTTGATGCCGGCACCGGGTATTATATAATCGACAAGAAATTTTTAAAAGCCCTGAAACTAAACAGTGCTATTGCCAGCCGATAAAGTGAAAAATCAACCGGTTTAAGCAAGAGGTTGTATGCATTTTTCTGTCAGTGGCATCTAAACAGGTAAATTTATCTGGTGAAATATATAGTACTGCTGCTTATTTATAATTGCCTGTCGTTTTACTCCTTCAGCCAACCCGGAGAAATGCCACGGCCCCTGCAATTCAGGGTTTATGAAAAGGGACAAAATGTGCTTTCGGGTACTGAGCATACTGGGATATTGGAATGGCGCCAATTGGAAAGCGGGTTCAGTAAATGGCTGGTTGCAGAAGTAAAGGACAGTCAGTTTGTAACGAAAGCGATCAATACAAGATACCAGATAGAGCTAAAGATATACCGCAGGCACAATACTGACACGATGTTCATTTCTTGTTTCGGCTCTTTGCTCCACATTCCTTTTCAGCAGGGGCATTATACTCTGGACAGGAATACCGGCTACCTGGCCAATATGCAAACCTTTAACGGTGTACGGATACTGAACCAGGATTGGAGAAATTTTAAAGACAACAACCCCGCAGGAATTCCCCTGTTGCGGAAAAAACGTTTCAGCTATTTCCGCCTGGAGAATTCTCCCTTCGAGGAAATGGATGAAGCAGGCGTTACTTATGCCGGCTTTACCCCAAGTGAACACCTCAAAGAAACACCGGGAGATGGATCGCTCACCGAATACATTACCCTGGGTAAATTATATTCCTATCCTCCATTATCTTCCTCTGTGTACTGTATTGGTTATGCCTACGACGTGGACGATGATGAACCCAGCCAGTATTTTTTAGAGTCTGCAGATGGATGCCGGTCGTGGAAGATCAGATTCCCGCTGACAGAAACAAATGCTGAACTGATATCATTTAACGGGCAGAGCTTTACGTTTGCTATTGAGTATCCCCGCAACCAGTTGCTGAGGTAC
>JAEUVL010001055.1 GCA_016786965.1 Chitinophagaceae bacterium | reverse complement strand
GCATTGTGCCTTTGATAGCAACATTCTGTGCACTTACATAAAAGTCTCCTGCAGAATAAGAAACGTCTGACTGGTTAGTTGTTCCTACATCATAGAAGTTTCTTCTTTCATTTTTAAGGTACTGATAAGGTACCATGTATTTTTCGCCATTAGGGCCATCCTGTCCGATTTGAACCAGGCTACCGTCAAATTCAGGGCCCCAGCTTTGCTGTTCGATTGATTCATAAGTACCATAGCCAGTCAATGGATCAGGAGAATAACCTGAACCAAAACGCTCCTGGAACTTAGGCATATAAGATATTCTTTCCTGCTGTACTGTATGACTTACAGTTACGATAGGCTTTTGCTTGCTGCCTTTTTTAGTTGTAACAACGATCGCACCATTTACACCATCAGGACCATATATCGCTGTACCAGATGCTGATTTAATGATAGATACATCCTGAATGTCATTGGGGTTAATAGAACTCAAAAAGCCCAGAGGTACAGGAATACCATCTAACACGAGCATTGGTTGGTTATTACCAGTCAAAGAACGGATACCTCTCAACGTCAAACGGGTGTCGGCAAACACACCATTATTAGTTGTAGCAACGTTCAAACCGGAAACTTTACCGGTCAAACCGTTCTGAAGGTTCGTTACTTTGGCCTGGGTCAATTCGCTGGCTCTTACTTTGGCAAGCGAATAACCAAGTTCCTTTGGCTGTCTTACCTGTCCCAAAGCAGTTACTACTACCTCAGTACCAGTAAGTACCGCCCTGTTAACCTGGATCGTGATGGTGCTTCCGGCACCAACAGTAGCTTCGGCAGCATCCAGGCCTGCGCCTGATACTACTAAAACATCGCCTGTTTTTGCCAAAATGCGGAACTGGCCGTTGTTGTCAGCAGCCACACCTGTACGGGTTCCTTTAATTCTAACTGATGCGCCGGGCAGTACATCGCCCTTTTCATCGGTCACGGTACCGGTTATTGTCCGGTTCTGACCAAATGCCAATGCTGAAAATAGCATAAGCACAGTA
>JAEUVL010001054.1 GCA_016786965.1 Chitinophagaceae bacterium | reverse complement strand
CCATTGTGGCAATTGATGCACCGGGCTTTGGTACGAAACAAGTGCAGGCCGCGGAGCTCACTATTATTAAGGGCTTTGCTGTTGCCTGCTGCAAATTCATCGAATTTCGTTTTTCGGCTGGTGATGGTTTTTTCAAATATTGCAATAGCATTGGTCATTTCATCCGGACCGATATCATCATGACCATAAGCCTGCCTGAATAAGGCACGGTACTGCTTATTTCGTCTCAGCATTCTCATCACATCCGGCATTTCGCTGTTCATTTCTGACTCGCTGTTGATAGGGCCAAAGGCCTGGTCCTGCAGGTCCCTTGAACGGCCATCCCAAAAAAGCCTTTTGTAAAACCAGGTGTTTTGGATGCTGGGTGAATTTCTCTTTGTCACCGCACCTTCATGACCAATGGATTTCACTTTGCCATCGGTCCAATTCAGTTCCGGCTGGTGGCAGGTGGCGCAACTGATCTTTCCCGATCCACTAAGCCTGGTATCAAAAAAGAGCATCTTGCCCAATTCGATCATATGCTTCAGCGAGTCCTTATGCTTTTCTATAGGGCTTTCCGGGAGTATGCCTAATTCTGTCCATTGTACACCGGCATCGGTAAATGGGGCCGGCCATTTATCCGGCGATTGAGTATATAGTTTGCGCAGTTTATCTGCATTCATTTCATCGTTATCCTTCGTAAAAGAAACGAAGGCGATTGTTATTATTGAAAGCAGGGCTATGACCATCCATTTCTGCATGCAGCAAATATGCAAAAAAAGCGCCGGACAAAAGCTGACCGGCGTTTTTTAGTTTAAAGTCTCAGTTTAATTCCTCCGTTGATAACAAATCCATCCAGCGGCGCATATATATCCCTGAACAAGGGATTATTGATTGAACCAGTATAGATACTGTCGAATTTAGTTTGACGGGCATCAAGAAAATTTTCAAAGTTGATATACACCGATATCTTTTCCCATAGTTTCTCTGCCATAAAACCGGTGATCCAGTATGGCTTACCGGTTTTTCCATCACTCAATTGTTGTTGGCTGAAGTAATAGCCTTCCAATCCCAATTTCCATTTTTCTTCCACCTCATACATCAGTACCGCATTCAGCCGGTGTTTGGGAGTAAGAAAGTTTTCTGTTTTAATGGCCCCTTCGTGCAGATAGGCTTTTACAAATGTATAGCCGAGGAATAACTTAAAATCATGGTAGCCCAGCTTTGCATTTGTTTCCATTCCCTTACTGTCTATATGCCCGGCTACATTACTGAACCGGAAATTACCTCCATCCGGCAACAGTAACAATGGGCTGGTGATACGGGTATAAAAGAAAAGATGGTTGATGCTGAAACTTATATCCCCATCTACCAGCCTAGTTTTATAATTAATATCTGCATTGATGCCATAACTTCTTTCTAACTTATTTACGTTGTCGTTTACCGGCAGTACATTTTTATACTGCAGGCGTTCACTTTCTTCGGTAAAAATCGTAGGTGTTTTATAACCAAGGCCGCCA
>JAEUVL010000054.1 GCA_016786965.1 Chitinophagaceae bacterium | reverse complement strand
ATTTGGGCCAGATGGAAAGCTGTATGCGGATGAGCATGGTCCGAAGTCAGATGATGAGATCAATCTTATTCTGGCGGGTAAAAATTATGGCTGGCCACGGGTGGCTGGGTTTAATGATAACCAGGCCTATGTATATGGTGAGTGGGCATCTTCCTCACCCACTCCCTGCGGTTCACTTAGCTTCAGTGACTACACTTTTCCCGGGTCGGTACCACAATACCAGGAAAGCTCTTACAGTCATCCTGATTTCACACCACCATTGAAAACCATTTATACAGTTGCCAATGGATATAATTTCCAGGACCCGGCCTGTGTAGGTAACTACTTCATCTGCTGGCCTACTACCGGCCCTTCAAGCCTTGATATATACACGGCGACAACCGGCGGCATACCTGGTTGGGCCAATTCATTACTGATCACAAGTCTGAAAAGAGGGAGTGTGCTGCGCTACAGGCTGAGTGCAGATGGTCTTACTATTCCCGGAAGTGAAATTGAATACTGGAACACTAATAACCGTTTCAGGGATATTGCAGTGAATCCCAATGGTTCAGAGTTTTATGTGATAACAGATAATTCAGGTGCTACTTCAGGCCCAAGTTCCGGATTTACCACGGTGCTAGACAACCCAGGAACTATTATGAAATACACCTACCAGGGCACCCTGTTGGCTATAGATGAGAATACCGTAAAACCAAGAAAAGTAAATGACCTCGTAAGGATATATCCAAACCCCGCTGGTGACCTGGTGACAATACAAGGGAAAAGAGAATTCAGGAAACCATTGCGTGTACAAGTATTTAATCTTGCCGGCGTGTTGTTAAAGGAAGTAACAAGCTTCCGCAACGAGTTCCAGGTAGATATTGCCGGGCTTACCCCAGGCGTGTATATGATGAAGCTGCTTAATGGAAATGGACAGGAAGTACAAATTGAAAAACTGATCAAACAATAAGCTTAAACGCAGTCTGCTGAAATAACAAAACCCCCGAAAAGGGGGTTTGTTTTTTTGGAGTGTTCAAGTGGTTAATCCGACTTCAAATAATACTTTGATGCACTTTATTTTCTCATCAAGGCGCTTTCTTTAATATACCTGATCGCTGCTTCCCTGTCAGGGTTTACAATAGATAAGGACCTTCCGGAATTGATTAACCGGGTAGCGCCTGACAGAATTGCTTTTAAATAGGGAGATAAATTAGTTTGCTCCTGTTTACTTTCTTTCCTTTCGGTGGAATGGTGGGAAAAGTAAAGAGAGGTTGTGGCATTACTTTTCATGGAATGGATTTTTAGTTATTAATAGGGTTGGATCAATCTTATTCAAGATAGTTCACAAAGCGGCCTACCTGCAAGTAATACAGATAAAAAAAAGGAAGAAATCGTATTTCTTCCTTTTTGGCTATAGTGGTTTTACGGTGAAAGACTTTAAAGCTCGCCCACCATTTTGGCAGGTACCACCCAGGCATCAAACTCCTCCGGTGTTACATACCCAAGCTTGACCGCCATTTCTTTTAATGTAGTTCCTTCTTTATGTGCTTTTTGTGCGATCTCAGCTGCTTTATAATATCCAATCCTGGTATTGAGAGAGGTAACCAGCATAAGGCTGTTGTCCACATGTTTTTTAATATTAGCTTCTATCGGCTTTAATCCCACCGCACATTTATCGTTGAAGGAAACGCAGCCATCACCAATTAATCTTGCACTGTGCAGAAAGTTGTAGATCATTACCGGTTTATAAACATTCAGCTCAAAGTGGCCATTAGAGCCGCCAATACTGATCGCCACATCATTGCCCATTACCTGGGCAGCGATCATTGTCAGTGCCTCACATTGTGTGGGATTAACTTTTCCCGGCATGATGGATGAACCCGGCTCATTATCAGGAATAAATATTTCACCGATACCGCTCCTGGGACCACTGGACAGCATCCGTATATCGTTAGCGATCTTCATCAGGCTTACGGCTACTGTTTTCAGTGCGCCGTGTGCTTCCACGATAGCATCATGTGCTGCCAGGGCTTCAAACTTATTGCCAGCAGTGATGAACGGATGGCCGGTAAGCCGGGCTATATGTTTTGCTACATTCTTTGCATAACCCGGAGGGGTGTTGATACCGGTGCCAACAGCAGTGCCACCAAGGGCCAGTTCGCTTAAATGAGCCAGGGAATTTTTAATGGCTTTCATTCCATGATCGAGTTGTGAAACGTAGCCGCTGAATTCCTGCCCAACGGTTAGTGGTGTGGCATCCATAAAGTGAGTACGACCGATCTTTACCACTTTCATGTATTGCTTGCTCTTTTTGGCCAGCGTATCCCTCAGTTTTTTTATTCCCGGGAGAGTTGTTTCCACCAGTATCTTATAGGCTGCAATGTGCATCGCAGTAGGGAAGGTGTCGTTGGAGGATTGTGATTTATTTACATCATCATTGGGGTGAAGGAATTTTTCTTTATCAGTAAGGTTGCCACCTTTCAGTACATGGCCACGGTAAGCGATCACTTCATTTACATTCATATTGCTTTGCGTACCGCTTCCTGTTTGCCATACAACTAATGGGAAATAATCGTTCAATTGGCCTTTCAATATTTCATCACACACTTTACCGATCAGTACCGATTTATTTTTTGGTAAAACACCCGCTTCCTGGTTAGTGATAGCGGCGGCCTTTTTCAGGTATGCAAAAGCCTCAATGATCTCTTTAGGCATCCTGTTGATATCCTGGGCGATCTTAAAATTATCGATGCTGCGTTGTGTTTGTGCACCGTAGTAGGCATTGGCAGGCACTTTTACCTCACCCATTGTGTCTTTTTCTATGCGGTATTCCATGGTGTATTTTATTTTAACTGCTGGCGAATTGTTTTAGCGGGGCAAAGGTAGGCCAAACAGTAAATGCCCCAACCGGCTTTGTCCTTAATTTCTTTTACTTTTTACCTTCAGTTCCCATTTGTAAATTGCCCATATGAACCGAACCTTCCTTTTGATCTTTCTGTTTGCATATGCTTGTTGCGAAGGGCAACAAAGGAACCTGGTGCCCTCTAAGGCGCAACTGGCCTGGCATGAAACAGAGTATTACCTGTTTGTGCATTTTGGGCCTAATACTTTTACCGATAAAGAATGGGGGGAGGGTAATGAATCCACTGCTGTTTTTGATCCTGCTGCACTGGATTGCCGGCAATGGTGCCGTATCGCCAAACAGGCCGGAGCAAAAGG
>JAEUVL010001032.1 GCA_016786965.1 Chitinophagaceae bacterium | reverse complement strand
GCCCCAAAATCATCATGCATATCAGTAGCAATTCTTGTTCTTTCTTTTTCCACTGCCTGTATCTTTTCTGCATAGGCTCGTTGCTTCTCCAGTTTTCGGAGGTAATAGTTTCTGATAATAGCCCAGACAAAGCCAGCAATGAAAGCGACGACAAGGAGCCGGAACCACAGTGTTTTTGTGAGAGGGGTCTCTATAGTGAAAGTAAACGGGTTTGATGTTTCCTCCCAGGTTTCAGTTCCTTTGTATTTACAGCGGACAGATATAGTGTATTTGCCATGTGGTAATCCGTTGAAGGAAACGCTTCTCTTATCTCCCAGATCCACCCATTCATTACTGCTGCCGTTTAGCCGGTATTGAAATGTAAGCTGGTTATTACGGTTAAAATCCGGAGAAGCGAAACTGAATTCAATATTGTTTTCTTTGGTCCCCAGCTTTATTTTCTTTTCATTACCGAAATAAAATACCCGGCCATTTACCAGCATTTCATCTATAAATACCGGTGGCCTGCGGGTTATGGTTCTTTGAAGCAGCGTATCCGGGTTAAAAAAGGCAATGGATTGTTTGGCACCGAGGTACAAGAGGTTCTCTTCTTTGTCGAAGTAAATACCGTTCCCTTCAAAATCATCTTCGGGAAAGCCATCATAGGAAGTGAATGCGATCACTTTATCTTTATCTGGCAGGTAGCAGCAAAGACCTTTACGGGTACCAAACCACAAGCGATTCTTGCTATCATTGCACATTCCATACACGGCATCGGCCGGGAGGCCTTTGTTTATATCATAGTAAGCACCACTCTTAGTATTCAGATTATATTTCATCAAACCAGCTCCGTCCAGCGCCACCCACAAATTTTCCGCAGCGTCTATAAAGAGGCCGGAGACGCCGGTTTTCAATTTGTGCTGAGGGATGAGCTGATCCACCGGATGTTCTTCGAATTGTTTTTTTGAGGCATCCCATTTCAGCAGCATTGATGTTTTATTGCTCGCCCACCAGATATTGCCTTTACTGTCTTCCGCAGCAGTATGTACATAACTGTGAGTAAAGGCGGGAGGGGAGGTGGTGCGGCTATACTGTATAAACTCAGTTGTGCCATAAGGGTTTCGGATGATCCCGGCACTTCCATTGCAACTATACCAGAGGTCGCCATTTTTAGATTTGAAAACAAGAGTGACGAGGTCAGTATTGTTTGTATAGAATGGCTGCAGAAACGAGGGATGGCTGACCTTTTGGGACAGGGTATTGTAAACAGCAATTTTTCTGCCGGCCCCAGTGAATATTACATCATTACCAGACAGAGCGGCCGACCAGCAATAATACAAAGAGCTGTCTAGCCTGCGGGTAATACCGGTGGAGCGATTGAATCTGAATAAGCTCTTATCCTGCGCCAGGTAATAAATATTCCCATCTGGCCCTTTCAGGATGGATTTAAATTCATCGCTGTTCCCAACACCCAATTCTTTTCGCCAGTAGTTTACCTGGGGGGTAATCAGGCTAAAGCGGGTGATCCCATTGGTAGTCGATAACCAATAACTGCCATCCCTGGCTTCATAGATATTCAAAACAATACTTGATATCATTGGTTTATCAAGCTTCGACCTGGAATTAAAGGAGATTGTGGTTGTAAAATCAGTAATGTAAAGACCATTATCACCTCCCTGCATTAACCGGTTGCCAGGGAGTAAAATTGAACTTCGAATAGCACCATCCATCAGGAAAGACATTTTTACCGGTTTGTAACTGGTGTTTTCT
>JAEUVL010000982.1 GCA_016786965.1 Chitinophagaceae bacterium | reverse complement strand
AGAAAGAAAAGAAGTCATTCCTTGTTATAGATAACGGTTTTCTGAACTCCCCTTCCCGTATCGCCGCAGGTATCATCAACCCTGTAACAGGCCGCCGCCATGTTACAGTATGGATGGCAGAAAAAATTCTGCCTTTCGCATTGAAAGCCTATACAGAAATAGGAAATGAATTAAGCATCACAGCTATTTCACAAAAGAACATTATCGACTTTTTTCCCAGTCCGCAAATGCGCCTTAGTTTCCAGCAACGTGTAGAAGAAGACCCAACTTATGTACAGTTTTGCAATGAGGATGCACAATATCATGATCTCTTTCGCTACGAGTTCGGGTGCGGTACCATTCAGCCCGTTTACACCGCTAACCTTGAATCATTGTTACCTTCCTGGCGGCAGCACCTGGAAAAGAACGACCAGATAATAAAAGAAGAATTCGATATTGCCCAATTAGAAATCACTACCGAACATATCAAATACAAACACATCCGGGCCTCCAGGGTCATTTTCTGCGATGGTGCTGCTGCACATCAGCATCCTTATTTCACCCTTCTTCCGTTTGCCCCCAACAAAGGCGAAGTCCTTCTTGCAGAAATACCCGATCTGCCAGTTACACATATTTATAAAAAGGGAATGTTGCTCGCTCCACTGGCTACACCAGGCTTATGGTGGATCGGCTCCAGTTATGCCTGGCAATTTGATAACGAAGAACCTACCATTGAATTCAGGGAAAAAACAGAACAACTTTTACAACACTGGCTTAAAGTGCCCTTTCGTATCATTTCACACCTGGCTGGTATAAGACCGGCTACTTTGGAGCGGCGTCCCTTCGTAGGTTTTCATCCACTGCAGCCTCGTGTTGGTCTGCTCAATGGCATGGGCACCAAAGGCTGCTCACTGGCCCCTTATTTTGCCAAACAACTCGTTGACCATATGATTCGCCAACAAGCACTGCACCCTGAAGCAGATTTAAATCGTTTCACCAAAATCCTTTCCCGGCAGCCAGGTTAAGAAAGCCGGCAAAGACCGCATTTATTTCAGCTTATAACTTACTACCCGATGTGTCTTCCAGGCATTGATTACGGCTGCATTTCATAACTTTCTGTATAAATTAACTTCCATGACACCAGCACATGAAGCCCGCTACATCATTCCTGCCCGATACCGCCG
>JAEUVL010000964.1 GCA_016786965.1 Chitinophagaceae bacterium | reverse complement strand
CCGTAGGCACAATTGCTACAGAGGTTGTGATGGTGTATAAGCCGGACACAGGAGCGGTGTAAGTTCCATTTGCCGTATTGTATCCGAAGGAATTGGGACTTTGGTCATAATTTTCTGTATTAAAGAGAAATATGATGCCGCCACCACCTGGTATATTCACTGTTGTACCGGAAGAATTATAGGCCAAAAAACCTACTGCATCGCTCCAACTGGCATTACCAGAAGCATCACTGGTCAGCACCTTGCCATCGCCGGGAGAGCCGCCTTGTATTTGTAAGGTGCCACCAAATACTGCATTGCCTGTTGCCCGGAAAGTTCCGGAAACATCCAGCTTATTTGCAGGACTGGTATTGCCAATTCCAATATTCCCGTTGTCTAGAATACTTAACCTCTCCTGCAAACCATTCTGATTGTTTGCTGCAAATGTGTAGAAGCCTAACCGGGCCACATTGGTGCCGGTACCAATAGTTTTAATTGCACCAGTGTACCAGCTGCCATTTTTAAAATACATTCCGATGTTTGAATTATTGGCTAATGCTGCATTGTTGTCTAATAAGAGCAGGGCTGTGTCTACTGCATCACTGATATGCAATTGCATTTGAGCTGATGATAGATTCCCTATCATTGTTTTACCTATGGTTTTATTTAGCCAAACATCACCTGCTCCTACAATGGCCTTACCCGACGTTGTTGCAAAATATCCTCCGATACCTGTGTTTGTGGTTCCGCTGATTGCCTCGCCGCTTTCAGAAAATCCTGCCACACCTCTTCCATTCTGCATGTTATAACCATAAATGGCTGTTGCAGCGGGACCGGGACCATTTTGTGTAACACTAAAGAGTGTTGAAGTGGTGTTTCCGGAACCTGAGTAAGGCAATGAAAACGGGTCGCCATCCAGCATTATTTTTTTCCATGTTCCTACATACACGTGAGGACGTCCCAGGTTAGTATTATACAGCATCATTCCGGGAAAAGGAGAAGGCATAGCGTTCATATTAGCATCGCTTACCCGGGGCAT
>JAEUVL010001106.1 GCA_016786965.1 Chitinophagaceae bacterium | reverse complement strand
TTTTTTAATACAGCTTGTGTCGGGGTGGGAAACCCGGCGATGTATTCATCCACCGTTTTAACGGCCGTATTCATTTTCGTTGCCATTGCCAGTTTTATTAAAATGAAACAATAATTATCCTTCAAGTATCTTCTTCAGGTTACTCAGGTTTGTTTGCATGTCCTTGCCGAGAAGCTTATCCATCATCAGGTTCATCAGATTCATCGGAAATTTCGATTTGCCGAAAAACAAATTTGTTACCTCTGTTTGGCCATCACCCATGGAAGTGAGTTTAGTGTGAGCATAACTCGTGGCTTCAAATGGCTTTTTAAACCGCACCTCCACTTCAATGTTCTCATTTTCTACCATATTTATGATCTCTTGTTGACCAATACCTACATTTTTATCATCACTTGTCCATGAAGAGGTGGCGCCAACAGTTCCATCAGTGCCGGTGTATACAAGGTTTATATTGGGATCTTTCATTACCCATACGCTGTAATACTCCTGGTTTTTCAAAAATTTTATATAGTTAAATACTTCGGCCAGCGGCCTGTTGATAACGATTTGCCTGGAAACGCGGAATTCTTTTTTGGTCAGCAGTGCAATTATGAGGAGCAGCGCAATGATACTGCCCAATACTACCAGGATGGTAATTAAAATGTTCATTGTAGTTGGTTTTGTTTAGGCTAAAGCTAATTATTTTTTCATGCTTTTATCATAATGAAGCAACCATTGATTGCCAAACTTATCAGTAAGGTCACCAAAAAGAGCCCCCCAGAATGTATCATGTAAAGGATGAGTGGCAGCGCCACCCTCAGATAATTTTTTATAAGCCGTCTTTGCTTCCTCTTCGCTGCTGCAATTCAGCATTAGAGAAATAGCATTACCCTTTACCAGGCCTTCATCTCCTACCATGTCTGAGGCCATCAATACAAGGCTGCCCCGGATAAGCGTGGAATGAAGGATGCTTTCTTTCATTTGTGCAGGCAACTGTTCTGCCAGAGGCGAACCATCAATTGGCTGCAGTACCAGCTCGCCGCCAAGACATTCTTTGTAAAAGGTCATCGCTTCACGGCAGTTGCCATTAAAGGTCAGGTAGGAATTAATTTGTGTCATTATAGTTTGTATGATTATGTATTATTCTGCCAGTTTTATCATGCAGCGCACATCATCTGAATTATAATACCATTCCAGGCAAAAACCATTCGGATCATACTTGGCGGTAGTGAGTAGTTCCTGGAAAGTATTGCCAATGGCAGGGATGTCTTTTCTGAAGTTGGCAATATCCTTACCTGCGTATTGCCCTTTTGGAATGATAAAATGTTCAATCTTTATATTTGCGGTTTCATCATTACTTAATTGCTCTGCAGCGGCCCAATAAGCGATCTGCCCGTTGCCTTCCGGACGTGAGATGCCAAAGTATCTCCTGGAGGAGGAGAAGGGGAACAGGGAATGCAGTTGCTGATGTGCGGCCAAAACACCAACCGGAAAGGAGCTGGCTTTGATGCAGAAACAGGGAATATCATTTTCAATGGTGAATGTTTCTATTTTCATTTTAATAATGTTGACACAAACCTACTATCACCAATTAGATTTGATGGTCGGCAAAAACGACAATTCAAAGGGTTGATTGCGACAGAAGACTTACTTACTTTTATTGAATGAAACGTATATCAATTTTAGTTCCGGAAATGGCAGTGGTGGAAGCCATTGCTGATCCCCGCTATATGTTTACAGCGGTTAATCAATTCCTGGAGTCGGCAGGTAAACCAGCCTTATTTAATGTACAACTGGTGGGGGCGAAGAAAGAGGTAAAACTGGAGGGTCAGCTATTCTCTGTTCATACTGATGCGTTGCTGAATGAAGTGAAAGAAACAGATCTGATTTTTATTCCGGCACTTGGAGGAGATTTAAAGAAGGCAATCGAATTGAACCAGGCAATGGTTCCGTGGATCATTGCGCAGCATAAAAGAGGGGCCGAAGTAGCTTCTTTATGTATAGGCGCTTTTTTATTGGCTGATACGGGATTGTTGGATGGGAAAAAATGCTCCACTCATTGGGGCTTCGGCAATCTTTTCAGGCAAATGTATCCCGCCGTAGAACTGGTGGATGGCAGTATTGTAACGGAAGAACAGGGCATCTATTCCAGTGGCGGAGCTAATTCTTACTGGAATTTATTAGTATATCTGGTGGAAAAATTTACTGACAGGGCCACGGCTATTTTAGCAGCGAAATATTTTGCCATTGAAATTGACCGGGAAAGCCAGAATGCTTTTATGATGTTTAAGGGTCAACGGAGTCATGAAGATGAGGGGATAAAAAAAGCACAGAATTTTATCGAAGAAAATTTCCAGGACAAGATATCTGTAGACCAACTGGCTGATCAGTGTGCCATTGGAAGAAGGAGTTTTGAAAGACGGTTCAAAAAAGCCACGAACAATACCGTAGTGGAATATATACAACGGGTAAAGATGGAAGCCGCCAAGCGCAGCTTTGAAAGCAGCCGCAAGAATATCAATGAAGTGATGTTTGATGTAGGATATACAGACACGAAAGCATTTCGAACTATTTTCAAAAAAATAACCGGACTGACGCCGATTGAATACCGAAATAAATACAACAAACAGGCGGTTTTGTAAAAGCGGTTATTTTTTTATTTTGACAACCCCCGTTTTATAGAGACCAATCACTTTTTTTAAAATTAATTGGACCTTTTTTACCGGCAGATCTTTCGAAGGGTCCAGCAACAGGATTTTCATCCGGGAGCGTTTTTCAATAAGCAGGTCGGGATGGTTAAGGTGCTTACCTTCTACCAGGCCGATATAGGGTTGAAGCATTTTTTTATGTATCCA
>JAEUVL010000904.1 GCA_016786965.1 Chitinophagaceae bacterium | reverse complement strand
CGAAAGCCGATCTTCGGATATATGGCGATGCTGGGTTCATTATTTGCTATCGCTATTCTCGCCTTCCTGGTATGGGCGCATCATATGTTTGTTACGGGGCTAAACCCCTTCCTGGGGTCGGTCTTTGTATTACTAACGCTACTGATTGCGGTACCGTCAGCCATTAAGGTGTTTAACTGGCTCACTACCTTATGGAGAGGTAATATCCGCTTTGCCCCATCTACCTTGTTTGCGATTGGCTTTGTAAGTTTATTTATCTCGGGTGGTTTGACAGGTATCTTCTTAGGGAACTCTACTATTGATATTCACCTGCATGATACAATGTTCGTAGTGGCTCACTTCCATATTGTGATGGGAGTAGCTTCCTTCTTCGGAATGTTTGCCGGTGTGTATCATTGGTTCCCAAAGATGTTTGGCCGCTACCTGAACAGTACTCTTGGTTATATCCATTTCTGGGTAACCATGGTAGGAGCTTATCTTATTTTCTGGCCGATGCACTACCAGGGATTGGCAGGTATTCCCCGCCGCTACCTGGATAAGAGGGGCTGGTCATCCTTTAATAATTTCACCGAGCTGGATAAAATGATTACCATCGTTTCCATCATCGTATTTGCGGTGCAACTGATGTTTGTGTTCAACTTCTTCTATTCTATTTTCAAAGGAAGAAAAGTGACCACACCAAACCCATGGGGTGCCAATACCCTGGAGTGGACCACACCTATTCGCCCGGGACATGGTAACTGGGAAGGAGAGATCCCTGAAGTACACCGCTGGCCATATGATTATGCTAAAGATGGAAGAGACTTTATTCCTCAGACAGAGCCTGTGGGTGAGCATGAGAGTAAGCATTGATGTGATAATATGGAAATGTGAGAAGTGCGAAAATGAGATACAGCGTATTTATTTAAAATATCCTTGCGGAAATGAAATGCTGAGTTTGACCGGAGGATAGAAGGAATTCAACGATTGATGAGTAGCGAACGGGACGATGAAGTGTGCGACGCAACAGGTGATGATCAGGGAACAGGAGACAGGAACATAATTTTTATGTTCATTATATAATTGCGAAGGCGGATGAAGAAGATCAAGGATTATTTACAGTTAATGAAGCCTTCGCTGAGTATCATGGTGGTGTTCAGCAGTATAATGAGCTTTGCTTTGACGAAAGGCTCAGAAGACTATGTGAGTTTTTGGAAGATGGTACTATTGCTCTTTGCAGGAGGGATGTTGGT
>JAEUVL010001105.1 GCA_016786965.1 Chitinophagaceae bacterium | reverse complement strand
TCACCATATACATAGGCCTGGTTATCATTAAACCCAGCCACCCGTGGCCAGCCATAATTTTTACCCGCCAGAATAAGATTGATCTCATCATCTGACTTCGGACCATGCTCATCCGCATACAGCTTTCCATCTGGCCCAAATACAATTCCCTGTGGATTGCGATGCCCATAAGAATAGATATGACTTCTTACGGCCACTTGCGGACCTCCTCCATCCGGGTCTATCAATGGATTGTCTGACGGAATAGTTCCATTAAGATTCATCCGCAATATCTTTCCCTGGTATTTGGTATAGTCATTTGCTGCTACTTCTGCAGCTGTGGGCAGATCAAGTGCACGGACCAAATTGCACATATTGCCAAACTGGTTATTCCCTTGGTCTCCAATAGTATAATACAGTTTTGCATCCGGGCCAATTTTTACCCGACCGGAATTATGATCATTACTCCCCTGTAAATCTGTAATAAGGTCAAATGCAGAAGCGGGGTTTAATACCCATGTCGTACCGATAGTATAAGTGTACCTGGTGATCTTTGTGCGACGCTGTACACCGGCTGTTGGGTCATTATCATAAGTGTAAGCCAGGTATACATAATCTTCATTGGTGCCCAACCCAAAATTCGGATGCAGCGCTAATCCCATCAATCCATCCTGGCCGCCCGACTGGTACACAGCGGCTGAGAGATTTAATACTGTTCTTCTTCCACCATTCACCGGGCTCACTACCACTACTCTTTTACCAACCCTTTCCGTCACCCATAAAGAATCATTAGCGCCATATGTTATTTCATACGGGAAATTAAACGTAAGACTTGGAACAAGCTGAGAGGTGGAAAAAGGTTCTCCCTGGGCATTAGCATTATTCAATGAGAGTAACGTAGTAATCAGGCACGAAACGGCAAGCCCTTTAAATGGTTTTTTCATACATGGATTTGACATTAAAATTAATAGGCGCAAAAACAATAGTCAATAGTGATTTTCCCCGTAAAAAATACTGGGGTTTTCCCATAAGACTTAAGAGCAAACTCCTATTGTCTTAGGTTAATAATTAATCTATTTTTATATTGGTAAGTCTGAATTGTGAATTTGAAAATCCTTAACTATGAAAAAACTTTTACCCGGCCCGAGGACCATAAGTTTTTTATTTATCACTGCATTCTGTTTGTCGTTTTGCTTCACTGCAATTGCACAACCAGTAAACAATAACTGCGCAAATGCAGTATTGCTTACGTCCAGCACTAATTGTGTGAATACGGCTGGTACTGTACAAAACGCCACCAATTCTGGTATACCGGTTGCCCCCTGTACAGGCATAGCAGATGATGATGTATGGTACAGGTTTGTTACCACCTCCACTGACCATACTATTACGCTCAGCAATATTGGTTCTAATCTCAATACATCAGGACCAAGGCTTCAATTATTCGCAGGCACTTGTGCCGGGTTTACATCAGTAGCATGCGGCACCACTTCAATAGCGATCACAACGCTTGCCAGGAATACCACTTATTATATCAGGGTTTACTCAAACGGAGGCACTGTGCTTACGAGTAATGCAGGGTTCAATATATGCGTTACACATCCGGCCATACCCACGCCGCAAATTGACCTTGGCAAAAGCTATATCAATACAAGTAAGCCTGCTGGCGGCACTGTTGAAACAAATGACATACTTCAGATCAGGGCCTCTGTGGTGGTCCGCTCTGGTTCTTTTGACAGTTGTCGTTTTACTGATGTTATTCCTGCAGGTACTACCTATGTTCCCGGCTCTCTCAGCATTATAACCAATGAAGGGAAGGTCTATAAATCTTTTACTGATGCACAGTTTGATGCAAGTAATGACGAGGGGTGGATCAGCGGTTCAAACATAACCATCAATATGGGATACCGAACGGTGGACCAGCCCGCTACTGTATTCCGCAGGGGTCGGATCAGAAACAACAATGGACATAAACCCTCTTTTTACGGAGGCACCTGTATCATGGTGGCATCTTACAGAGTACAGGTAACGGCTGCCACTAATACCACCATTAATCTTGGCGGCGGCAACGTAACTTATACCACTACGCCGCCAGTTATTACTACATTCACTTTCCCTTCCAGAATAGTTTCGGTATATAATAACTACGGTATCTGTGCCAATTCAATTGGTGTAAACTCACTGGGAACAGAATTCAACGGGACCTTTGGCAGCGGCAATCCAAGAAACCGGGGTACCTCCGGTAACGTACCAGTCGGATACACATTTGCCAATTTTACCTGCGGCTCTCCGCAAGATTATTTTTATGGTATTGCTAATAATACAAGTGGTGGCATTTATTCTACCTCCAACGCATGGCCAAAACCTGACGGCGCCTGTGGTGGCTCTCCCACCACACACCGGGTGTTCACTCTTTGGGATATTATAGGCGATCATACCGGCGCTGTCTCACCCACAGCCGGCAACCCGGCTACAGACACCACCGGTGGACGAACTGGCGGTTATATGCTCGTAATAAACGCTGCTTACCGTATCGACTCCGCTTTTCAGCATACCATTACAGGACTATGTGCCAATACCTATTATGAGATCTCCTGCTGGATGCGAAATATATGTTCCAAATGCGGTTGCGACTCCAATGGCGTTGGAGCAACCGGAGGTGGCTATATTCCAAGTGCATTAGCTGATTCATCAGGAGTACGGCCCAACCTGGCAATGGCGCTCGATGGAGTAGATTATTATACTACCGGAGACCTGGTGTACAACGGCCAATGGGTAAAAAAAGGATTTACTTTCCTGACAGGCCCTGCACAAACAAGTTTTACCATGCGTTTCTACAATAATTCGCCAGGCGGAGGTGG
>JAEUVL010000884.1 GCA_016786965.1 Chitinophagaceae bacterium | reverse complement strand
CCCAACCCCTCAGCCGGACAGTTTAGCCTGTTATTCCAGGCAGCGGATGGTGAGCAGCTAACCGCCAAAGTATATAATGTTCAGGGTAAGCTGGTGAAAGAGTATAATATAACAGGGGATGGGTTTGTGCAAAAACTGGCTATTGAATTGGGCGGAAGCAGTTTTGCCAATGGGCTTTACCTGCTGGATGTAAGGGCCGGGGATAAGCGTCGTTCATTCAGGCTGGTGAAACAATAAAAAACCTGTTCTGCCGGTGGGCGGAACAGGTATATCTTTCAGTGGTTGAGAACTATTACCAGCCTTGCTTGGCAATACCAGCTTTGATAGCTGCTAAAGCTTTCTCTTCACCCATCAGGGTAGTGAGTTTGTTGCCTTTTCCATCATTTCCCTGGGCCATATAAGCACCTTTGGCGGTCTTGGTGATGACAGCATCATGCATTTCAACCCCTTTTTCTTTCGTCTTAACGTTGTACGCTGTAATTTTTACATCAGACATGGTTTAATTTGTTTTTGAGTTAGTAAAGGATAAAGTTACCGATTTAGGGTGGGAGGAGGGGAGAAAAATTTTCCTTTTTCAAAGAAAGGGACTCTTCGGGGTCGCTAACCTTTTGTAAATCAACATCAAACATATTTTATTTGAACAGGGTAACAGAATTCAGCTCTATAATCGTGACTACCAGGCCTAAATGACCTTTTTTCGAATTGAGATGTGCTTTTGGACTCATTCAGCCCACTATATATGTTTTTGGAGTATAAAGCGCTTTATTTTAAAAAAGGGCAGATATTACCCTACAGCCCAAAAAAAATCCCGCAGGTGCGGGACTATTGAAATTTTAGATTTTCTATTTGGACTTTCTTTCTCTACACATCCAGCTTCGCATACTTCGCATGGCTTTCAATGAACTCCCTGCGGGGAGCCACTTCATCCCCCATCAGCATGCTGAAGATGCGGTCAGCCTCAGCAGCACTTTGAATAGTTACCTGCTTGAGGGTACGGGTATCAGGGTTCATCGTGGTTTCCCACAACTGTTCAGCGTTCATTTCTCCCAAACCTTTGTATCGCTGTATGTTCACTGAATCGTCTTTTCCGGCACCCAGCCTTTCCACTAATGTCTTACGCTGTACTTCATTATAGGC
>JAEUVL010000862.1 GCA_016786965.1 Chitinophagaceae bacterium | reverse complement strand
TCCACTGATGGCGGTATCAGTTATACTTCATTGGGTATGGTGAATGGTAAAGGCATGTCGGCTGATATGCAAACCTATGCCCTGTCTGATATGCAGCCGTTTGCCGGTGTAGCATACTATCGCCTGGTACAAAGAAATAAGCAGGGCGATGTACGCTTTACCGATGTAAAAGTGGTAAGCCGCCAGGCCGACCTGGTTACGTATTACACTATTTATCCAAACCCGGTACAGGGAATGCTGAACATTAGATTATCAGCTGCCAGCAATGAACAGGCACTAACTGAAATATTTGACCTGAATGGCAGACGCATGCTGAGCCGCCAATTTAATATACTGGCCGGAGAGCAAACACTGGGCATGGATATGAGCCGCCTTGGAAACGGCACTTATATTTTTAAACTGACGATCGGTGGAAAGACCAACTCACAACTGGTGAATAAATTCTAAACAGTTATAAAAGAGTATAAAAGCCCTGTTCCGTTGTAAACGGGACAGGGCTTTATAATTCAGTTATATTTGGGGCTTAACGATCACTCATGCTCTCTACCGGTTTTTTGTTTGCCTTTGCTGCTACTTTCTGCTGGGCCATTGCGGCTTTTCCGCTTACAGCGGCCAGCCGCCAGTTGCCGGTGAACAGTATGAACCATCTTCGCTTATTACTCAGCACCATTTTGATCATACTTATTTCGTTGGTGGTGGATGCCCATGGCTTCATGGCTATTTTCTCTGCTGCTTATACCAAAGGATGGTTATGGCTGGGACTTTCGGGTATTGTAGCCTTAGTGATCGGTGATTTTTTCAGCTTTCGCAGCTATGCGATATTGAGTCCGCAGCATGGCAGTGTGCTTACTACGCTTTCACCCACCTCTGCTTTACTGTTTGGTATCCTGCTGGTGGATGAACATATCAACTGGGTGGGAATTATAGGCATGCTGATAACGATCATCGGGGTAATGAGCATCAGCCTGGGCCGTTCACAACGCAATGCTATTCCCGATCACGGCCACGGGTCAGTAGTAAAAGGAATTGTATTTGGTATACTGGCTGCGCTTTGTCATGGCGGGGCGCTGGCATTTTCCAAAAAAGGATTTATCACACAGGCGGAAACAGGTGATGCGATCGGCTGGTCGGG
>JAEUVL010000834.1 GCA_016786965.1 Chitinophagaceae bacterium | reverse complement strand
CTGTTAACAGGTATGCACTTGATCTTTCAGTAAATCAAATCAGGATATTAATTGATCTCATGGAGGAAATAATTGAATAGATATTGATTACTAACTCCATTTTGTAATAATAGGGACTATGAACACCTCTTGTTTAATAGCTCTAATAAACTAACCCAATACCCAAACAGTATCTTTCAAGTGCCACGGTTACACCCGCAGCCTCTGTATTGACCAATACCCGATAACAATATGTGTAACTGAAATAATCATGTATGAAAAATCTGATTTGGCTCGTTCTCTTGCCGGCACTCACCACCACCCTTATGTTGTACTCCTGCCAGAAAGAGGCCAGTAACAATGTCACTACCGACCCCAATAAGCCCCATTCCGTCAAGATCTACCTTACGGACCATCAAACACCCATTTTCGACAGTGTGTTCATTGACCTGCAGCGCCTGGAAGTAAAGCTCGAAGACGACACATTGCCCAACGATGGCTGGGTGAACCTGAACATACACGCCGGGGTGTACAATATCCTGCGCTTCCGCAACGGGCTCGACACTTTATTTGCCACCGGCACCCTGCCCAATGCCAGGGTAAAGAAAGTTCGCCTTACCCTCGGCACCGCCAATAGTGTGATGAAAGACGGGATCAGCTTCCCCTTGCAGGTAAAAAGCGAGGACCGGGAAGTGGTTGCCAACCTGGACGACAGCAACTTTGAGATCACCACCGCCGGACAGGTGCTTTTCTGGATAGATTTTGATGCAGGCAATTCCATACAGGTCAATAACAGCGGATCGGGCAGTGGCAACGGCTACCGGCTGAAGTCGCACATCAAGATATTCACTAACAGCCGCTCCGGCCGCATAGAAGGAAAAGTGGTTCCCCAGGCAGCCGATGCCATTGTAAAAGCCATCATCGGAAGCGATACCGCCACCGCCATACCGGATGATCATGACGGAGAGTTTAAGATCGTGGGACTTACACCCGGCACTTACAAAGTACTGGTGGACGGACAGAACGGCTACAGCGATACGCTTATCCAGAATGTGATCGTAAGAAAAGGAGAAGACACCCACCTGCCGCAGATAACACTGCATTAAGATATTTCAACCTGTGAGAGACCGTACTTTTTGATGATTGCCAGTTAGTTGGTCAGCCCTGCTTATTTGAGCGGGGCTTTTTTATTTCTTCCCCAAAAGCGGTATAGCAGGGCGCCGGTAATAATGGTGATGGCCACCCACCACCAGTTCCGGGTGCGGTGGTCTGCTTCGTAGTTACCAATGAATACAAGGTGCGCCCAGTAGTTAGGCGCTTTCAGCCGCGGGTCTATTTCCGTATTGTTCAGCAGGTCCAGCTTGGCTTGCTGCAATGCATGGTCTTTGGTATATTTCTTTCCTAAATAGTAATGCAGCCGGCTGGTGATGAAGGCCGTGGTCTTATCTTCTGCTTTC
>JAEUVL010000821.1 GCA_016786965.1 Chitinophagaceae bacterium | reverse complement strand
TACTTTCTGTTCTTTGCAGTGAGTGCCATTGTATCCGCACCATCCAGCAAATTATCTGCGCAATGCCCCGGGGCATATCCTAATTCCGCTCAATTGAACTGGGATAATCTTGATTATTATTATAATTCGGGACTTAATACTGCACCTTACGGCTACCGTTTTAGTGGTACGGATTTCACTTATGTTTCAAATGCGATGGAACAAACACAACGATTTGCCCTGGGTACTGCATTTGTTACTATTGCCACGAGTAATGCGGCCATGGTAAATCCTGGTGCTGGGAACAGTGCGGAAAATGCCATACATACCGGCGACTTAGCTAATTATGCAGGGGAGGATGCGCAGTACAATCCAAGCGCAAATGGACAGACGATAACACTGACCTTCAATACTCCAGTATGGGCCCCTAATTTTACACTATATGATATTGACCAAAATGCTGTTTATACAGTAACTGCCACCAATAACCTTGGTCTTCCAACCGCCGTGAATGTGGCAACGCAGGGGGGCACGATTCTTACGGTAGGCATTTTGCCACTGGCACGGACCATTACAGCCTCTGGCGCTGCTGCAGCCAATAATACGAATGTAGGTTCTGCCACTATCACTGTTCCGGGTGCTGTAAACTCTATTACTATTACGGCTACCACTATCGGTTCAGACCCGGTTATATGGATGTCAGATATTAATGCCTGTGTGGCTAACAGCTTTCCTGTTAATTATCACCAATTGGCCAATAACCGGCCTTTTGTAGGCCCTACGCAGAATATGCCAGATTATTTTATTGGCACACCTGATAATAATTCAGCCTATTATATTGACCCGGCTACCGGCAGGGCGAGGTTCTTATTTACAGATGCTGCCAAAACCTATATTAACTCATTTGCGTATGACCCCTACAACCGGTACCTGTATTACATCACTGAGAATCCTTCGCTGGATTACACTAATAAACAGGTGAAACGATATGATTATAATACAGAAACAAGTTCTGTAGTTATTGCCGATATAACAGCGGCCCCATTCAATATTCCTACTATGAATGGCGGGGTGGAATCTGCGGGTTGCTCTTTTTATGACGGCGCTCTTTATTTCGGAATAGAGGGAGGTACTCATTCCACC
>JAEUVL010001101.1 GCA_016786965.1 Chitinophagaceae bacterium | reverse complement strand
AATAGCATTTACAATATACCCATCGTAGAACGTTTCCGCTGGCTGTTCTTCGTGGTCGATCGCATTAAACATATCGGTGAACATATGGCTATAGCCTAACTCATGCACTTCATCTCCAACCGGAAATAACCACCCCGAATTACTCTCTGCTTTCTCGGCAATATAATCACCGCCTTTGCCTGAAGTGAACATTTCAAAGCCGGTACGCAGAAAGTTATTAGCCCAAATAGTTCCTTCTGTTCCCATCACTTCATCCCGAAGGTCCATTCCGCCCCGGAATGTCCAGCTTACTTCAAACTGGCCGATAGCGCCATTCTCATATTTCACGAGGCCTACTGCATTATCCTCTGCGTCTATCGGATGCACCCTGGTATCGGCCCAGCACATCACCTCCACCGGTCGGATATCTTTACCAATAAAATTCCGACTGATCTCCACACAATGACAACCAAGATCTATCATACATCCACCACCTGATTTTTCTTTATCCCAAAACCAATCACTGTGCGGGCCAGGATGAGTTTCCCTGCTTTTGGTCCAGATCACTTCGCCGATTGCACCACTCTTAACACTGGCTAATGATTTTAAAAATTTAGGTGTATAACAAAGGTCCTCAAGATAACCTCCCATCACTTCAGCTTTGTCCACGGCCTTTAGCATCTCTAATGCTTCTTTTGCATTACGACCTAGCGGTTTAGTACACAATACATGTTTGCCTGCAGCCACACAAGCCAGTACCGCTTCCATGTGCATATCGTTTGACAGACCAATAATAACTGCCTGCACTTCATTATTCTCCACACATTCCTTTATACTTGTTGTGTAATGCGGGATGCCATAGTCGTCAGCAAATTTTATTGCGTTGGCTTCATTGCGGCTATACACAGAAACGATCACATCTTTTCTTCGCTGCGCCACTAAAGAGTCGGCATAAAAACGGGAGATAAAACCAGATCCGAGAATTGCTACATTCATTGCTGCAGTTTGAATTTTAAATCTTTTTATTATTTATAGGTGTTGTCTTGCGACACGAATAATTCTATACAGTTGTTTCCCAGACTTATTTTATCATCGGCCATGGAAACTTACTTCTTAATTTTACTTTCATCCCCGTAGCAGATGATTTTCTTGCCGCTTCAATGATCTCAAGTACATGCAACGCATGTTCAACATTAATTCGGGGTTCTGTACCATTCATGATACTTTCGCCAACTACCCTGGCGCCTTCCTGCCATTCGTACCCTCCTTTATCAGTGCTCATCAGTACTGCTGGCTTATCCCAGGAAGTATCAAGCATTACCCCATTTGTTTCCCAATCATACCCGATCAACCGCATATTTCCATAGTCCCCATATATCTGAATGGAATGCAGGCTTTGATTACCTGCTTCATGTCCATGCGGGTCAAAGTAGTTGAAGCCGCACATCACATGGCTAATTACTCCCTTATCGTGTTCCAATAAAATATGCGCATTATCTTCTGCTTCTACTTTTATTTTTCCTTTATCATCTACGGTCCGATCCGGGTTTACAATACTTGTCATGGCCATTACAGACCTGGCAGGTCCAAGTAAGCCAGTTAAGGTTGCCATATTATATACCCCCAGGTCTGGCATACTTCCGCCCCCTTTTTCATAAAAAAAAGCAGACCAGGTAGGCCCGGTATGGCCGTATTGCCCATGTGCACTTGCTATTCTTCCCAGTTTTCCTTCCTGTATCGTTTTACTCATAAATTCAAACTGTGGGCTGTTGACCACTGCCGGTGCACCCCAAAGGCGAAGCTTCTTACTCTTTGCCAGGTCCAGCAATGCTTTGCCTTCTGCATAGGTATTTGCCATTGGTTTTTCACTCCACACATGCCTCCCGGCAAGCAATGCCTTTTTATTTAATGCCCCATGGACCTGCATATCAGTGAGTGTTACCATCATATCAAAGGGTACTCCCTTCAGCATCTCGTCAATATTCCGATAGGTTTTTGCATTGACCTTGTACTGTTCATTTTGTGCAACAGCCCTGTCGTATTTGATATCACAAAGGCTTACTACTTCAATAAGTTTTGATGATAATAACTGTGGCAAGTAGCGGTTGCTTACACTTCCGCAACCGATCACTGCCACTCTTAGTTTCTTTTCAGGTGTATTGATAGCCCAGCCTTCCATTGAAGCAACCAGCAGCGCCGCTCCCGCCAGGGCCGTGGTTTTCAAAAACTGTTCTCTTGATATTTTCTCATTCATAGTAAACGATTTTTTATTTTTCCTGAATGTTATTAGTTATTCCTGAACCAGGGACTTGCAAAACCCAGCCGCTTCAACCCGTTCTGCACATCTGGTATTTTCATAAACAATTTCCAGAGCAAGCCGGTACGGTAATTTTCAATCATTGTTATAATTGGTCCCTGATCAATAGCAAGATGTGATTTGGCGTACCAGTTGTGATGAATACTGAATCCATCTACAAAACCATAAGGGCTCCATATTTTGTTTCCTAAATTGTAATAAAAATGCCGTAATGCTTCCATGCTTTCTTTCGGGGTGTAGGGCATAGAAGAAATAGCTGCTGTTGGCTGAATAACACCGCGGTCATTTTCTGGGCTGTGCGCCACATACCCTTTGTAACTATCTCCGGCCGTTAAGCCCCAGCATACTGAACTGTATCCTTTAAACCCTTTGGGGTTTTCCATACAGTAGGCCCGGTTAATAAGGGTGTGGTTTTTCCCCTGCATAAAATAATCATTACCCAGAGAGTCGGTCAATCCATTAGGATCAATACCCTGAAAAGTATATTGTTCAAAGAATAGGGGGCCTCCTTTGTCCTTATCATAATTGCCTAACGGCAGTTTATACCCGTAGTATTCCTTGCCATTGGCAAAACCAAAACTTCCCACCCAGGTACCATCGTAGGCTTCTTTGGGAATAGCTTTTGCAGGGTTGGGTGAGGACGCTGCCATAATGTAAGTGATCAGGCACTCGTTATATCCCCATACAGGAAAGTTCATATCAAACCCATTTGTGGGACTCCAATGCCAGTACAATTTCTTTTCGCCATTGGTATGCCATTTCCAGTTAGCTGCCCCCCACATTTGGTTGATACGTTTGCGCAGATAAACTTCTCTTGGTGTGTCGCCATTGAAATATTCCCGGGCGCATAAGAATCCCATCAATAGATAAGATGTTTCTACTATATCTGCTCCATCATCCAACCGGTCGAACCTTATCGTTTTGCCAGTTCTTCCGTTCATGAAATGCGGATAGATACCGTGGTAGCAATCTGCATTGATAAGAAAGTCGGCTATCTTGATCAATCGCCTTACTGCAGTATCTCTTCCTATCCAGCCTCTCTCCACAGCTACAACAGTACTCATGATACCGAATCCGGTACCACCAATAGCGCCTGCATCTGGGCCAAAGGTTGTTTTACTGAAATTGGGTTCATCCCATGCTTCGTTGATATAATCCCAATAATGCTCTGCCAACACTGTATTGCTTCTTTCTAAGGCCAGCCCGCTCACGGGATGTGCGCCATGCCAGAAGAAACGGAATGTTTGCCGCTGCACTATTTCCAGCAGTGTGGAATCATCAATATTTTTTACAATACCGATCGGGTTTACATTATTAGGATAGCCCGATTTAAAATTGGGCTTTTGCGCTATGCAAAATACACTGC
>JAEUVL010000681.1 GCA_016786965.1 Chitinophagaceae bacterium | reverse complement strand
ATTGATCAAGGCCCTGGCATGGCCCATGCTCAGTTCGCCATTGCGTACTGCCAATTGAATATCGGGTGGGAGTTTTAATAAGCGGATGAAGTTGGCCACTGTGCTTCTGTCTTTGCCCATTCGTTCGGCCACCTGTTCCTGAGTGTAATCCAGTTCCTCCATCATACGCTTATAACTGAGGGATACTTCCATCGCATTCAGGTCTTCCCGTTGCAGGTTTTCCAGTAGGGCCAGCTCCAGCAGTTCCACATCATTGGCCTGCCGCACATAAGCAGGTATATCTTTAATGCCTGCCATTTTGGAAGCTCTTAATCTTCTTTCGCCGGAGATGAGTCGGTATTTTCCATTGGCCAGTTTGGAAACGGTAACGGGCTGAATGATATCGTGCAGTTTGATGGATTCGGCCAGTTCCTGCAATGCTTTTTCATCAAAGTCACGGCGGGGTTGTTTGGGATTGGCTTCTATATCTGCTAATGGGATGCGGTTGATACCGGTAACATTCTCCACTACGGTATTCTTCAGGGTGCCGCTGGTCGTCTTCAGGTCTGCATCGATATTCTGCAACAGGGAGCGGATACCTTTGCCGAGGAGTTCTTTATTTTGTTTGGGGTTGGTCATGAGGGAAGTTGCGAGTTTTGAGTGATGAGTTTCGAGTAGTGAACTAAAGTTTTAATTTACTCATAAAACTCATGATCATCTTCTGTTCTTCATCTATATCTTTTAATAGTTCGTTTCTTTTTTCTTTGTCGCCAAAATTAACTGCTTCTGCAATTAATAATTGGGTTTCCAGTTCAAAAGCTGAGCCCAGTGATATCTCTAAAAACCGGTTATAATCTTTCATACTCCTTCTGCTGCTGCCTTCTGCGATATTAGAAGGGATGGAAACTGCTGCTCTTGCTATTGTGACGACATTCCATATTTTTCTTCTTTTGGAAATGCGGACACTACATTGATCGACTTAACGGCTATCTGAATTCCTTTTAGCCAAATTAGTAATTGTTTGAAATTTCTCATATGGTAGGGTTGTATTTACTCAAAGCTCGTAACTCGAAGCTCAAAACTCATAGCTCTAAAATGCGTTCGTCATTCCTGATCTTCGTCATATCATTCTTCTGTAGTATTTCTTTGGCCAGGTTCAGGTAGTTCATGGACCCTTTACTTTGCGCATCATATAGTATTACGGGCTTGCCGGCACTGGGTGCTTTGGCCAGGCGGGCATTGCGGTGGATGATGGTATTGAACACCATGTCCTCAAA
>JAEUVL010000673.1 GCA_016786965.1 Chitinophagaceae bacterium | reverse complement strand
GGTGCCAATATGGATAAGCTGCCACAGGCAAACGAACTCTTTATCAAAACAACAGGCCAGCCCAGTCTCTTATTCCTCGGCGTGGAGTGGGACAGAAAAGGCGGAGACATTGCCCTCGAAGCTTTCCGCATATTGCGCAGTAAAGGCATACAGGCACAGCTCCGTATCATCGGCTGTGTGCCGCCGCATGATCTTAGTGCAGAAAAAGATATAACCGTCATTCCCTTCTTAGACAAGAACAAAGAAGAAGATCTTCAGCAACTGCACCAGGTGTTTTTAGAAACAGACATTCTCTTGTTGCCCACCCGGGCAGAATGTGCCGGGGTGGTGTTTTGCGAAGCATCAGCCTATGGTATTCCCTCCATTACGACAGATACAGGCGGGGTAAGCACTTATGTAAAAGAAGGAGTGAACGGCTATGCATTACCACTCGCAGCCGGGGCGCAGGAGTATGCACAGCTGCTCGAAGAACTGCTCAGCAGCAATAACCGGTTGAATGAATTGAAGACTACCAGTCGCAAACATTATCAAGAACAACTGAATTGGGAACAATGGGGCAAAAGATTTCAGCAACTGGCAGAAAAGCTCTCCCAAGACCAGCGCTGAGTTCCCCATTGCGCAGCAATCCCTTTGCGTCCCTGCGCCTTAGCGAGATAAACTGTATTCTTCAGTGCCTTAGTGTCTCAGTGGCAAATCGGTATTCCCCTTGCGCAGCAACTCCTTTGCGTCCCTGCGTCTTTGCGAGATAAACTCTATTCTTCAGTGCCTTAGTGTCTCAGTGGCAAACCTGTATTCCCCTTGCGCAGCAATTTCTTTGCGCCCTTGCGTCTTAGCGAGATAAACTCTATTCTTCAGTGCCTTAGTGCTTCAGTGGCAAACCTGTATTCCCCTTGCGCAGCAATCCCTTTGCACCCCCTCTCAAATGCATCGAAGCCCCATTAAACACTAACTCCCCGAAAACAAAAACCAGCTTACCTTTGCCGAAACATCACAACAATGAAAAAGTGGGGTCTCATTGTACTATTCATCATTCAATATTCATTGCTCACAACAGACGCAGCAGCACAATGTTCCATCTGTACCAAGACAGCCCAGCAACTCGGCGAAAAACCCGCCAAAGGAATGAACAGTGGAATACTCTACCTCGCATTTGCACCATTTGCCCTCGTCGGCTTTATCGGCTACAGGTGGTGGAAGAATAACAAAGGAGGCTAACGCACCACCAGCTTCTTCACCAGTTCATTTACCCGGATAAAATAAACACCCGGCGCCATTTCCGGCAGTACAATTTCCTCCCGCATGTTCCGGATAGTTCTTAGCAGCAATGTTTTTCCGGTAATGTCCGTCAGCCGCACCATAGCCGCACCCATCTCTTTTCTGTAGATAGTAATAGAGTGTAAAGCAGGATTAGGATAAAAAGAAAAACCAGCGCTGCCCTCATCATAAAACACCCGGCGCACCGCAGAATAATACACCATGCCCGAACGCTCCCTGATCCGCAGCCGGTAAAAATTATCACCCGGGTAAATGCCCGCATCGGTCG
>JAEUVL010000600.1 GCA_016786965.1 Chitinophagaceae bacterium | reverse complement strand
TTCTAAGGCACCTTTATACGGTAATATTACATCCCGGTAGCATTCATGCGGGGGTAAATTACTTTGGGTAATTATCAGCTCTTCGTCCCGGAATACTATTGAACCAATACCCGTCAACCCTGGTTGAGTATTATACACTTTAGATTTCATTTCATCCGAGTAGCGGTCGAAGCCTACTTTCATTAAAGGCCGCGGGCCTACAAAAGACATATCCCCAGTAAGGATATTTATTACCTGCGGCAATTCATTCAGTTTGCTCTGACGCAAAAATCTACCGATAGAAGTAATACGGGGATCTTTCCGTACAGTCACATCGCCATGTCCCATATTCGGGCTGTTCTTCAACATAGTGGCAAACTTCCAGATGCGGAATATCTTATTTTTATAGCCCACCCTTTCCTGCCGGAAGAACACTTCATGCTCGCCTGTCAATAACAGTAGAATGATGATGGGAATAAAAATGGGTAGCAATATAATAATCGCTATCAGTGAGAAAAGAATGTCAAAAAAACGCTTGATGAATTTGTACATTTTACAATATAATTCGGAACGATGAAGGGTGCACCCCTGTTTGAACACTGAACTGACAGCAACAGCTGATGCTAAGAAAATCTGCTGCTGGCTGCTATTATTTTTACCCGATTGCCTCTTTGATTTCCCTTACCACTATTTCCAGTTCCTCATCAGTAATACTCGTAGAACTGGGAATACTTAAACAAGTATTATAAATATAATCTGAATTATCCTTTTGCTGCACGTACACACACTCTTTATACATCGGCAGCTTATTCATGGGCATCCAGAAGCGGCGGCTCAGTATCTTATTAGCATTCAGGTGGGCCAGCAGTTCCTTTTGTTTATCCGTCTGAATAGTGAATAACCAGCCATTTGTTTGCACGTCTGGAAGCTCTTGTTGAAAACGGATATCCCCTACATTTGTCAATTCATTTTTATAAAAGTTCACACATTCCCTTTTTCTTTTAATAAAAGAAGGCAACAATTCCATTTGTGCTACTCCTATAGCCGCCAGCACATTCACCAGGCGGTAATTATATCCCACCTCATCATGATAGTATTCATCGGGACTGGCCTTAGCCGTAGTGGTCAAATGTTTGGCGTGTTTGGCTAGAGCTTCATCGTCTGTAACAATTACGCCACCTCCGCCTGTAGAAATTATCTTATTCCCATTGAAACTAAAACAAGCCAGCGGGCTGAACTTGCCTGCACTTACGCCTTTATAAGTGCTACCCAGCGCTTCTGTAGAATCCTCCACGATCGGTAGCGGGTATTTTTTTACTATTGATAAAAACCGATCCATGTCGCACATATTGCCGAGTATATGCACCGGCATGATAGCCCCAATACGTCTGCCATCTTTTATGTAAAACAAATTGCCTTCTTTCTCATCGGTTTCGTTCTCCAGGAATTCTTCCAGCAGGTCGAGGTCCATTTGCCAGAGTTTCGGATCAGCGTCGATAAGTAACGGTTCCGCACCCAGGTATTTTATGGAGTTAGCAGAAGCGACAAATGTAAGATTGGGTAGTATCACATAATCATCCCGCTTCACCCCACTCAATAATAATGAGATGTGCAATGCCGCAGTACCGTTCACAGCAGCTACGCCATACTTAGCACCGGCAAAGTCGGCTACCATTTGTTCAAACTGGGTGACATAAGAACCAACAGATGATATCCAGCCGGTATCCAGGCAATCCTTTACATATTTCCATTCATTGCCTGCCATGTTGGGAAGGCTCAGCGCTATAAATTTCTCGTTACTCATAAACAAGTTTTCCTGATTCCAGATATTGGTTATACCATTCCACTGTATTTTTCAGCCCTTCTTTCCACATCACTTTGGGTTCAAAGCCTAATTGAGTTCTTGCTTTGGTAATATCGGGGCAGCGCCGACTTACCGATCCGGGATAGGTAGGTGCATTTTCATATGTTCCTTTAAAATCCATCAGATCGCCGGCATAGTGGATCAATTCACCAATGGTAATCTCATCCTGCGTACCGATATGATATATCTCACCGTTTGTATTTGGTTGCTCCATCGCCAGCACGGTTCCTTCCACTGCATCGGAGATATAACAGAAAGCCCTTGTCTGGTCGTGGCCATACACTTTAAACGGTTCTTCATTCTTCCTGTAGCGCACCACCAGGTGAGGTATCACATGTTTAAAACCCATCCGTGGGCCATATACATTATGATAACGCACTATAGTTGTTTCAAATCCTAATATTCTTGCATAGTTTAAAAAGCCTGATTCACCAAGCATCTTTGTTACCGCATAGGTAAACCTTGGATGACCGATCTCCTGGATACACAGTGGAACTTCCTCTGGTGTGGGTGTTACATAACCAAACGCTTCGATCGTTCCGGCATAACACTCACTGGTAGAAGTAAACAGCACTTTACCGATCTTACAACGACGCACCCATTCAAGTGTATTAAAAATCAAGGCTGTATTGATGCGGATGATCTCATGTGGAATAGAATTGGCATTATCCACTCCCACCACTGATGCCAGCATATACACCTGGTCATAGGCTTCATCTAATTGATTGTAGGTAGCCGGATCAGTAAAATCACCAGCTACCACCCTGATGCCGTGTTTGTTTACCAACTCGGTAAAATAATCATCCTGTTTGCCTCTTGCAAAGTTGTCGGCAATGGTCAGTTTGTAGTCACGGTTTTCAGCCAGGTATTTAGTGATATTAAATCCAATAAATCCGGCACCTCCTAGTAACAATACGTTTTTACTCATATCAATTGTTGAAATAATTTTTTGTTGCCAACTATAGTTCCCTGTTCAGCTTCGTTCCCCCAACCGGAGGACTCTTAGTTGTTCTGTTTTTGTTCAGCAAATACATTGCCTGCAGGTGCTATTTTTCACATCATCACATTCCAAATTTCTCACATTTTTTGTCTCACAAATCCCCCCGTCCAATCACTTTCACGGTATGTTTCTCACTTAATGACTTGATCTCCTCATTCGTCAGTACTCCGATCGTATCATACACCACCCCTGACGCCTGTTGCTTAATTTTTTCCAGCAGAAAAGCGTTGTTCCGGTAATCTTTGTGCCCGGTGGTAATTACAATTATATCATACACTCCATTCATCAGTTCTTCCAGGTCCTGGCTCACCCAAATATCTTTTTCTTCCCAGTACTTTATATGCGGATCGTGCAATACGATCTCGCAACCTGCGGCTTCCAGTTGCTCATAAAAACCCTCCACAGGTGTGTAGCGGGTATCTCCCACATCATTCAGGTAGCTTACCCCAAGCAACAACACTTTCTTTCCTTGCAATGAGCCATTATGCTGCGATTGTAAGTACTCAAAGGCATACAAAGGCATCTTATCATTTATATGAACGCCTCTTTCACTTTGCCCCAACTTTTCTTCACTACCGAACAGGTTCATCCTTGCCCAGCTTGCGAGCAAAGGGTCTTTTGTGAGACAGTAACCACCTACGCCTAATCCTGGCAGCATGATGTTCTTATGGGTTGGCCGCATACGGATAGCATTAACTACTTCATATATATCCACCCCTGCTTCCTCTGCAAAGCGGCTCCACTCCACCATGAAAGCAATGTTCATGGCCCTGAAAGAATTCTCCAGCACTTTCGCCATTTCAGTAGCATTGGTGTTGCCAAGCCTTGTTAAAGGATACTCATCGGTGCGAATCACGGTACGTAAAAACGTTTCTACAGCCTCCGCACTTTTTTCATCAGTACCGGCAAAAACCCGGTAGAAATTTTGAATGGAGTCAATATATTTTGGGCCGGGCATCACCCTTTCATAGGAGTGACCTACTTTTATTTTATCAGTTGGTAATCCTCTTTGGGTTAATGATTCTTCCAGTATCGGTCGTACGATCTTTTGAGCCGTACCTGGTGGTACAGTTGTTTCTACCAGTACCAGCACATCTTCTTTGCAGTTTGCGCCAATAGCTGCTATTGCTTTTTTAAATGGTGCCAGGTCCACATTATACCCCTCCAGTTCTCTATTAAGGCCTGTCTTTTTCTGTACGTCCAGGTTTATGTCCACCACCACTATATCTGCTTTGCTGTAAGCATGACTGTCGTAAGTAGCATAGTAATTCTTTTTGGACAATGCATTCTGATAGTACAACTCTATTTTTGGATCACTTGCTACTATGGGGAAAACGCCTTCGTTAATAGAACATATCTTCCAGTAGGAAGCCGGTGTGGGCAGATCAATACCGATTATCGCATACTCTTCTGTTAATGCGTTGGCCACTACCAGCCCCATTACTGACCCTACAAAACCAAGGCCCTGCACCACTACCACTTTCTTTCCTGGGTGTGATGCCACAAATGCGTCTATCCCACTCTTGTCATCCAGTATAGTCGGTATTTCATAATCTTTACCGGTAAGAGGGCTTCTTGATATTCTCTTCAGTGTATCCGTAGTCATCATTTATTTTCAGCTTGTAATTTAAAAATATATTTACCTATTTTGGTAAAGGCCCATGGTGTTTTATAGGTAGTGGCCTTTATTCTTTTTTGTATCTCTTCTTCAGTCATCTCTGGCCGGATATGACAAAGCTCATCCAATTGTTTTCTTGTGTAGGGTTTTCTTTTCCACGACTCGTTAGTAAGTGGTAGCGGCTTGTCATGCAACACACAATCCATGATCTCATAAAAGCTTTCTTCTATCAGTTCGTAGCAAAATTGCGTGACACTGAATACAGTATCCTCTTCTTTTATTTGGAAACGCTTCACCATGATGATATTGCCGGAATCAACCGAGGCATTCATATGATGACAGGTAACGCCATATTCTGTTTCACCATTGTAAATAGCAAAATTGGTGCATCCGGTGCCGGGGTATTCAGGGCTGCCCGGATGGAAATTTATCGCCGCCATTGATGCACTCTCCAGCAACGCTTGAGGGTAAATCCAGGAAGAAATAAAGGAGATAAGCAGATCACCTTTCCAGTTAAGCACTTCTTGGGGAAGCTTCTCATTTCGGCCACCCTCAAAAACCAGCGGTTCAAAGAAATGTCTCCTCACAAAATCAGCCGCCCGATGGGCATATTCATTCTCTCTTTTACTCAGAAATAGAACTTTCAGTTTCTTCGGCTCAGTACGTTTCACTATCAGGTGTATTATGTGGCTGTTTCAGTGGTCAAAGGTATTGATAATTAATAATATAACTCGTTTAAGTGAAGACTTTTGGCCGGGCAGGAGTCAAAAAAACCCGGTGTTTTGCACCGGGTTATGAATATATTATTCTTATATATCTTTTTTATGCAGCCACCAGTTTGCGGGAAGGTCTTCTTACAAGATTTTTAGCCGGGTTGCCCACGACTGTTGCTCCATCTGGAATATCTTTTACTACCACTGTGCCTGCTCCGATAGTAACATTATCACCGATAATGATTCCCTGGCGGATCACAGAGTTAGCTCCGATAAAACTGCTGCGCCCGATCTTTACATTACCACATAGTACCGCTCCGGGTGCTATATGTGTAAAATCACCGATGATACATTCATGATCAATACTGGTAGAAGTATTACAGATCACACCCCTGCCTAATTCCACCAATGGATTCAGGGTGGCGTTAGCAGCGATCATAATACCATCGCCCATTTTTACAGAGGAAGATACCACCGCACTGGGATGAATAGCATTGATCGGATTGCCTAAATACTGGCTCAGGTTGGTATGGATCTTTTCCCGGATACCATTATGCCCCACACAGGCAAAAAAATCAAATTTTTTCAACTTATGAATAACATCTGATTCCTTTCCTAGATAATCTAAATGATAGGGGTTAAACTCTTTTTCTTCCTGGTCGCAGTAGGCCGTAACTAAACGACCTGCACTTAAGAGGATGTCGATGATGACATATGCATGGCCGGAATAGCCAACAATAGCCACAGGTTTTTTCAATGTGGTTTTCATTCGATTTGGATTTATTGGATTCTGACTTAAAAGTATAAGTCATATCCCGGCAGTCCAAATTTTGAGAAGAAAGAAAAGGGAAATCGGGTAGTAGTACTTTTCGCAGATTCGTAATTTTCCGATTACAGGCGGGAAATCATTGTGCAGCAAGCAATTCGAGGTATCTTTTATGCAGCAGGGAGTGTACTATCGGCTGGTCAAAATGCTGCTCAATATGCTGTCGGAGCACTTGTGCATATTCTTTTAAGATGGAAGGATTCTTTACGGCGTATTGCATTTGACTCAGCAATTGTTCTTCATTTTTCACTTCAAATATCAGCCCGGTTTTTTCATGCTCCACAATATCTATGTTACCCTCTATGCGGGAGCAGATGATAGGGCAAACCATGGCCCCGGCCTGCAACAGTACATTGGGAAATCCTTCCCTGTGCGAAGGATGTACCAGCACATGAGCTAATTGCATGAAGTATTCCACTTGGTCGCTCCAGCCGGCCATTATCACTCCCGGATGATTTTGGATCAGGTGCCTGGCTTTTTCACTTACAGGGTCTACCTCATCTTCAAAAGCACCTACTAATACCAGGCGAACATGGGGCGCTGTTTCGTACAATCTTACGAAAGCATTAAGTAACTCATCCATCCCCTTATCATGCACAATCCGGCCAACAGATAGAAAGTAGAAATTCGTTTCGTCGTACCGAATTTGACTTTTGGTTTGCTCCAGTTTTTCCGGAATAATAGCAATCGAAGAATAACGTTTCAGGTTGATACCATTACTGGAACCCCACCCAATCACTTCCAGTTTAGAAAGTTTGACCAGCTTATGCGCCTTTATAAATTCCTGCAATGAATAACTATTGGGCCATACATAATTAGCACAGCGGCCAGTTAATCTTTCCATGAATACCAACACCCGGCGGCTGAATCCTTTCGTCGTCACATACCGCAATCCTGCCACAGTATGAACCCTGATCTTTACACCGGCCATTCGGGCTGCCAGCATTCCAAGTAACCCGCCTTTGGGTGTATGTGAATGAACAATATCTGGTTTTTCTTTTTTAAAGAATCGGTAAAGCAGCCAGAGACAACGCAGATCACCTAATGGGGTCATTTTTCTTGTCATGGGAATGATATGATGACGGCAGCCTTCATTTGCTCTCACGGTATCCAGTTCTACGCCATCGCTGCTTACCATTACCACTTCAAAACCATGCTCGTTCATGTATCGCATTTGGCCACTAAGCAATACATTGAGAGATATGGGTGCTGTTGTAATACGTATCAGCTTAGCCATTCTTCAAATAACATTTTTTATGCCACACTTCCAGGGCAAATAAGGTCCAGATCATCTTAGCTCTCTTCTCATCTCCTGCTTTAATTTTTCTATCCCACAATCCTTCAATAAAGCCTGGTTGAACAAAGTTCTTACAATATGCATTGGGGGATAGAATATAAGCAGCGATCATATCTTTCAATTCATTATCAATCCATTTTTTTAGGGGGATTTCAAATCCTCTTTTCGGTTGATTGATCAGTTCCCCTGGCAGGTATTTCTCGGATAGTTTTCGCAACAGGTACTTTGTTTGGGTACCTTTTATTTTAAAATTATCGGCAATTGACGGCACATATTCCAGCAAGCCTTTGCAAAGCAACGGGCTTCTGCCCTCCAGGGAATGTGCCATGGTTGCAATATCCATTTTCACCAGCAGATCACCAGCTAATATATTATCGAAATCCAGGTTCATGATCTTCTGTAATCCTGTTAGCCCGGATTTATTCATCAACGCAAAATCATTACTTACTATATCCAGGTAATGCTCATCATGAATCAGGTATTTTTCAAATCCTTC
>JAEUVL010000561.1 GCA_016786965.1 Chitinophagaceae bacterium | reverse complement strand
ATCCACCACCATACAAACTCCCTGGAAATGGCCGGGCCTGAATTCCCCTTCGAGGCTTGTTTCCAAAAAGCCAAGATCGTAGTGGCGGCTGGGTTTGATGCCATCCGGGTACATTTCTGCCACTGAAGGCAGGAAAAGAGCATTACATCCGGCAGCCTCCAGCATTGCAATATCCTTTTCTATAGTGATGGGGTATTTTTCAAAATCTTTGGGATCGTTGAACTGTGCCGGGTTCACAAATATGCTGCTTACGGTTAACGGGTTGTCTTTTATCGATTGCCCGATAAGGGAAATGTGCCCCTGGTGCAGGGCTCCCATTGTTGGGGCGAAACCGATACGACATCCTTTTTTTCGTTGAGCATCAAGCCATTCACTAAGGGCTCCTGCTTTTTTAAATAAGATCATTTTCTGGATTGCTTGCTGTGCTCTTGTTTATATCAGCCCTAATTCGGCTCAAAATAGTTACCTTTGCCCGCCTTCCGAAAATTCAGACGGGAGGAATACACCTAAAAGGGTGTAAATTAAACGGGAAGCCCATGTCTGCAAAAAAAAGAATTTTATTCATTGCTAACGAGATGTCACCCTACCTGGAGCTGACAGAGTTTTCAGAGATCGTAAACAAACTGGCTATTAAAGCAAATGACAACAATCTCGAGGTTCGTTGCATCATGCCCCGTTTTGGCACCATCAATGAGCGGCGTCACCGCCTGCATGAGGTGGTAAGGCTTTCCGGTATCAATGTTACTGTGGATAATGACGATATGCCGCTGCAGATCAAGGTAGCTTCACTGCCCAGTGCCCGCCTGCAGGTTTATTTCCTGGATAACGAAGAACTCTTTAAAAGAAAGTTCGTTTTTCATGATGAGAATGATAAATGGTTTGATGACAACGATCTGCGGACGATCTTCTTTTGCAAAGGAGCCCTAGAAACCGTGAAAAAATTTGGGTGGCCTCCGGATATCATCCATTGCAGCGGTTGGATGACAGGGCTGATACCAGCTTACCTGAAGACAGTGTATAAAAAGGAGCCGGTATTTGCACATAGCAAAATTGTGTATACCCTTGGACAGAATACATTCAAAGAGAAATTGGGTGCTGGCTTCCTGAAAAAGGCGCTGATCCATGCCTCGCTGAAAGAAAAAGACCTGGAAGTATATAAGGAGGGAACGAATACAGCTATGTTCCGCGGCGGTGCCACTTTTGCAGATGCGATCACTTTTGGCGCAGAAAAAATAGAGAAGAAACTGGTGGATGAGTTTTCTAAAGTGCGGGGAAAGAAGACTTTACCATTTAATCCGGAGGGAGATTTAACAGACTATTTACAACTGTATAGCGACCTTGCAGGCAAATAAACGCATACTAACCCGAATCTAAATTTACTTTGTGAAGAACAGACAATTCGCTTTAACATCCATAGCAATCGTAGCCACGGTTGCTATCGTATTTTCAGCCTGCCGGAAGATCAATGACGCAACAAATCTGGG
>JAEUVL010000546.1 GCA_016786965.1 Chitinophagaceae bacterium | reverse complement strand
GTGGTTTTTATTTCCTGGGTATCCATAATGAAGTAAGGTGATTGGCCTTCATCGCTGTACCAGTTTATTTTGTCATAGAAAGTAATGCGTTTCAGGTTGGCAGCCGATCGTTCCCTTATCATTTGCTGTGTATCAGAATTGTTTTCGCAATAGATGGTTGCATTTACGTCCATATGGTCCACAAACCAGGAGGCCAGTTCGGCGGGTTTCCCCGTCAAAATGTTTACCACTCCGCCGGGCAGGTCAGAAGAGTTCAGCACCTCAGCAAAGGTGACGGCACAAAGCGGCTTTGTTTCCGAAGCTAATACCACGCAGGTATTTCCTCCGGCGATCACCGGCGCAATAACGGACACTAGCCCTAATAATGAATCGCTTTGCGGAGCAATGATGGAAACGACACCAGTGGGCTCCGGTACTGAAAAGTTGAAATGCGAAGAAGCCACCGGGTTTACCGCACTGAAGAGTTGCTGAAACTTATCGCACCAGCCGGCATAATATATTAAGCGGTCGATGGCCAGGTTCACTTCTTTCTCTGCTTTGGCCTTTGTGCTGTCCTGGTGTACCAGTTCATCAATGAATTGTGCTTTTCTTCCTTCCAGCATTTCGGCCATGCGGTAGAGTATCTGGCTGCGGTTGAAAGCAGCACGGCCACTCCAGCCGCCTACGGCACCTCTTGCAGCCACTACAGCGTCCCTAAAATCTTTACGGGAGCTTAAGCAAACATTCGCTAAAGTTTTTCCTGCTGCATTTACAGGTTGGTAATATCTTCCTGATTCAGTTCTCGGAAATTGCCCGCCGATATAAATTTTATAGGTCTTCAATACTTCCAGGCGCTTAGCAGAAGGTTTCTTTTCCAACCCATTCTCGCTGATGCTTAATGAAGATTTCTTAATTAGTGTTTTTCCCATTGTGTTTGTTTAAAGTTCAATGTTCAATGTTTAAGGTTTAATGTTTAACGTTCTTTCAATTCGCAGCGTCTTGGACGATATGCGGGGTAACCGCTCTGTAAAGAACTTTAAACGTTATACCTTAAACTTTTAAACTTAAATACGGCAACAACCCATGTAATCCTCCTTCTCTTCCAAATCCACTTTCTTTATATCCGCCGAAGGGAGAGGTGGGGTCAAACTTGTTAAACGTATTAGCCCACACCACACCGGCTCTCATTCTCTTTGTCATGTTGAATATCTTGGAGCCCTTATCTGTCCATACGCCGGCACTTAATCCATACGGTGAATTATTTGCTTTCTCGATCACTTCATCATCGGTGCGGAAAGTAAGAATAGAAAGCACTGGTCCAAATATTTCTTCCTGTGCTATGCGGTTGCTTTGTGCTACGTTGCTGAAGATAGTTGGCCGGCACCAAAAACCTTTGGATGGTAAGGCGCAATTGCTCTCATACATTTCAGCCCCTTCCTTTTTACCGATGGCAATATATTTCTGAATGATATTTAATTGTTCCCTGGAATTGATAGCGCCAATATCAGTGTTCTTATCCATCGG
>JAEUVL010000466.1 GCA_016786965.1 Chitinophagaceae bacterium | reverse complement strand
CCATTATGGAGCAGGCACCATTCAGCTTTAGTAGCCCCACTGTCGGCAATGAGTTTTGTCAAAGGCATATAGTTTTTAGTTCGGAGTCCCGGGTTTAAAGTTATTTAAAGCTGTAATACAGATAACAGGTAATATCGCCGCTTTTCAACTATTAAACCTTAAACTTTAAACTTTTCGATATTTTGCGTCAAATTACATAATAAAGGGTTATGATGGTGAATAAAAAATTGCAGGTTTGGCTTCCGCTTATCTTTTCTGTGGTAATGGTGATCGGTATGTTCTTTGGCTATAAGATGGCGGACAAAAGCGGCAGCAAAAAAGGCTTTTTTTCGTCCAACCGCCGCAGTTCCTTGCAGGAAGCGATGGACCTGATCAAGATGAAATATGTGGATTCAGTACAATTTGATTCGCTGGAGGGAAAAGCTATACAGGAAATGATGACAGAACTGGACCCCCACTCCGTATATCTGCCGCCTGTGGACCTGAAAGAAGCCAATGAAGACCTGGCAGGCAATTTTGAAGGTATCGGCGTTGAGTTCAATGTATTTAATGATACGGTAAATGTGGTATATGTTATTCCAGGCGGGCCCAGCGACAAATCGGGCTTGCAGATCGGTGATAAAATAATTAAGGTAAACGACTCCCTTCTTACAGGACGGTCTTTTTCCACAGATGAAATCAAAAAACGGATACGGGGAGAAAGAGGTTCGCAAGCTACTTTATTGGTGGTACGGGGCGCCCAACAGCAAACTATCTCTGTTACCCGTGGCACTATACCTGTTTCTTCGATAGATGCGGCATACATGATCGATAAGACCACCGGCTATATCAAACTGACCAAATTTTCCAATAACAGTTACAGAGAATTTATGGCAGCAATGGAAATGCTGCAAAAAGAAGGCATGCAAAGCCTGATCTACGACCTGCGGGGAAATGGCGGCGGCTTTATGAATGAAGCCGTGGAAATGGCCGATGAATTCCTGGATGGCGATAAACTGATCGTGTACACGCAGGGCGTTAACAGTAAGAAAAGAGAATACCGCTGCAAACGACCCGGTCTTTTTGAAAAAGGCAAACTGGTAATATTGGTAGATGAGTTATCTGCCAGTGCCAGCGAAGTATTGGCCGGTGCGTTGCAGGACTGGTGCCGGGCTACTATCATTGGTCGCCGTACGTTTGGCAAGGGCCTCGTACAGGAACAGTATTCGCTGAGTGATGGATCGGCCATCCGGCTCACCGTAGCCCGCTACTACACTCCCCTTGGCCGCAGCATTCAGCGTTCCTATGAAAAAGGGAAGAAAGTATATATGGATGAATTGTGGGACCGCTTCAGCAGTGGCGAAATGCTATCAGCTGATTCATTAAAAAGCCATAATAACGGAAAACAATTTACTACTAACTGCCGCGACACCTTGTATGACGGTGACGGCATCAGCCCTAATGTGTTCGTACCTTTTGATACCAGCCATAATATGCAGCGGGTACTGCGTATAATGAGCACCACCCAGTTCAACAATTTTGTCTACAACTATTACCTGCAAAACAAACAAAAGATCGACCAGTACAAATCAGCCAATGAATACACGTCCGGTTTCAACAGCGGGGATATGTGGAGCAGCCTGCTGGGTAAAACCAACGATTCTTTTAAATTGAAAACCGCCGGCAACTCCGAAAGGAACCTGATAGAACAGCGGCTGAAAGCCTTACTGGCCCGGTACAAATGGAGAAACTCAGGCTTTTACCAGGTACTGAACAGTGATGATATGGCTGTGAGAAAGGCGCTGGAGATTACAGGTAAATAACAACGGGATGAAATTTCTTCAATCAGTACTTCTTATTATTTCCTTTTTATCCCTTTCGTGTAAGGGACAAAAAGTGGATAAAGAAGAAAAAATGCTCAGCGCTGGTGATTTTCGCTTCTCTGAAAAAGCAGCAGGTTGGGTATCTGATTTTGAAAAGATTCTAACCTCAGCGCAGGTCACTTTTCTTGATAGCATCATTAGCAGACATAAAGAACAAACAACAAACGAAATTGCGGTAGTCACTTACAATGCAGATACTGCTCACATATTGACTGATGAAGATTTTAAGGAATTTTCGACTGCCCTTTTCAATAAATGGGGTATTGGTGAAAAAGATAAGAACAATGGGATCGGAATATTAATATCGCCTAATGTAAGAAAGATCAGGATCGAAGTTGGGCTGGGGCTGGAAGCTAAACTTACAAACAGGGAAGCCAAAAATATTATAGATACGGTTATAATTCCTTTATTCAAAAAAGGTGAATACTTCACCGGCATTACAAAAGGCCTCGAAGCTATCTTCAGCGAAATACAATAAAAAAGCAGTCCCGCAAAAAGCGGAACTGCCCTGGGTAAGGTCTGTGGTACAAACTTTACCTATTCAGTTATTTATTCTCATCCCACCATTTCTTTTCCATTTTATAGGAACCGAAGAGGCCCAGTCCGCCACCAATGGCGATCAGCGAGAAATAGATGGCAGGGTTGCCATGCTCATGGCCCTTCAAATTCTGGAAGAGATAAGTATTCAGCACATAAGCTGCAAAAAGACCTAAGCCTGCCCCTATCAGCAGTAAAGCCCATTTCAGGTTTTTATACGGAGCCGGCCGGTTGGCAAACTCTTTGGGATTCATTCCTTTTTCGATCATCGCCAGGTTTTGGCGGGTTTTCAAATAATAAATACCAAATATCATCGCAAAACCGCCTGCGAACATGGTAATTGGTACTAAAGCTTCTGCGCCGTCCATAATTGTTGTTTTATAAATTAATGATGTTGTTCTCGTTTCTTCTATGACTACACCCGTTTTACCGGGGTTACAGCCTGAAAGAACTTTTTTTTGCTTGCCAGCCTTTCAACCGGCGTACATCAACTAAGACTACACCTTATGAGGCCAGGTTACAGGCTGGTGAAGACTCCCTGAAATATACCCGGTTATTAGCGGAACGCATTAAATACCAGAGCGGTTAATTTTTCACTATCCACTCCCCTGATTATAATACGTAACTTGTACTGTAACCTAACCAGTTATAATGTAGTCTAACTACCTGAATGTCTACCGGACTGAATGATAATGAAATCATTAGCCAAGTGCTAAGTGGTGACCACCAGGCGTATGCAGGATTGGTGAACCGCTACCAGAACTATGTCTTTACCCTCACATTGCGGATGGTAAAGAACAGGGAGGATGCGGAAGAGGTGGCGCAGGATGTATTTATTAAAGCCTATAAATACCTGGCCGATTTTAAAGGCGCTTCGAAATTCACCACGTGGCTATATACCATCGTCAACAATACCGCCATCAGCTTTTTGAGAAAAAAGAAACTGGATATTCATTCCTTAGATAATGAAAAAGTGTTTGAAGCGGCCGACAGCCAGGATTCGGGAATGAGAGCCAACCTGGTGGAACAGAAATCAAAACTGGGTATGGTGAACCAGGCCATTAACCTGCTTAGCCCCGATGATGCGCAGATCATCACCCTTTTTTA
>JAEUVL010000432.1 GCA_016786965.1 Chitinophagaceae bacterium | reverse complement strand
GAAAATGCAGATTTTGCTGAGTATAAAAACGATGGCAAGAATCTTCCGTATAAAATATTGGCGGAATTCAAAGGTTCAGACCTCGAAGGCTGCGAGTACGAACAACTCCTTACTTTTGAAGCCAATTCTTTAAAAGTAATTGAAGAGATAACTCCGGGAGCCAAACCATTTAGGGTAATGGTGGACAGCTTCGTTACTACAGAAGATGGTACCGGTATCGTTCATACCGCCCCGGCCTTTGGTGCAGATGACTATAAAGTAGGTAAGAAATACAATATCGGGATACTCACCATGGTGGACCGGAGAGGTAAATTCCTCGAAGGCATCCGGGATGGTGTTTTCCTGTACGGCGATGAATATGTAAAAGAAGATTACCTGACTGAAGAGGAGAAATCGGCCGAATACCACAAACAAAAGACCATACTGGAAGCACATGGCAAGGTAAAAGACCTGAAAAAATACCTGAGTGTGGATGACAGGCTGGTGTTGAAAATGCAGGAAGAAGGAAAGCTGTTCAAAAAAGAGAAATACGATCACACCTACCCGCATTGCTGGCGGACTGATAAGCCCATCCTTTATTATCCATTGGATGCATGGTTCATTAAGACCACCGCTGTAAAGGAAAGAATGGTGGAACTGAACAAAACCATCAACTGGAAACCCAAATCAACCGGCGAAGGCCGCTTTGGTAACTGGCTGGAGAATGTGGTGGATTGGAATCTGAGCCGTTCGAGATTTTGGGGAACACCTTTACCCATCTGGAAAACAGAAGATGGAGAAGAAGAAATTTGTATTGGGAGTGTTACAGAATTATTAGTTGAAGCAGAAAAGGCAAAACAGGAATTGGGAGAAACGGTCAACGCTCAACTGTCTTCGGCCAACTTAGATTTACACAAACCATATGTAGACGATATCATTTTGGTAAGCAAATCGGGAAAACCCATGAAAAGGGTACCTGACCTTATTGATGTATGGTTCGATTCTGGTGCTATGCCTTATGCCCAATGGCATTTCCCCTTTGAAAATAAAGAGACATTCGAAAAAAGTTTTCCTGCCGATTATATTGCCGAAGGCGTGGACCAGACAAGAGGCTGGTTTTATACATTGCATGCACTGGCCGTGATGTTATTTGATAGTGTCGCTTACAAAACCTGTGTATCAAACGGGCTGGTGCTGGATAAGAATGGCAACAAGATGAGCAAAAGGTTGGGCAATGTGGTTGATCCTTTTACAACCATAGAAACTTATGGCGCAGATGCCACCCGCTGGTATCTCGTTACCAATGCTTCTCCGTGGGACAACATGAAGTTTGATCTTGATGGCATTAAAGAAGTGCAACGTAAGTTCTTCGGCACCTTGTATAATACCTACCAGTTCTTTGCCCTGTATTCTAATGTGGACGGGTTTGCTTTCAAAGAAGCATATATTCCTCTGCAAGAAAGGCCTGAAATAGATCGCTGGATACTTTCCTCGCTCAATACCGTGGTAAAGAAGGCGAACGAGTACATGGATGATTACGAACCCACGCAGGCGGGCCGGGTGATAGAAGATTTTGTGGATGAACACCTGAGTAATTGGTATGTGCGGCTCTGCCGCCGCCGCTTCTGGAAAGGCGAGTACGAGCAGGATAAGATATGTGCGTATCAAACATTGTATGAGTGCCTGGAAACGATAACAAGACTGATTGCGCCGATCTCTCCTTTCTTTAGTGATGTGGTGTTTCAAAACCTGAATGCAGTAACGGGAAGATTCTCTCAGGAATCCGTTCATCATACTGATTACCCGGTGGCCAACGAATCGGTGATTGATGAGCCTCTGGAAGAAAGAATGCAACTGGCACAGGATGCCTCTTCTTTGGTGTTGTCGCTCCGGAAAAAAGTGAATATAAAGGTGCGCCAGCCGTTGCAAAAAGTACTGATACCTGTACTTACCACTTCAATGAAGGAACAACTGCAAAAGATAGAAGACCTGGTAAAAGCGGAAGTGAATGTAAAAGAGATAGAGTACCTGAACCCGGAGAATACCTTTATCAGCAAAAAGATCAAGCCAAACTTTGTGGCACTGGGTAAAAAGCTGGGCCCGAAGATGAAAGCTGTATCAGCCGCTTTGGCACAGTTTTCACAAGAAGACATAGCCTTGTTGGAAAAAGAAGGGCAATATAATTTGTCAGTTGATGGCGAACCTGTAATATTACAACTTACTGAAGTTGATATCAGCAGTGAGGATATTCCGGGCTGGACAGTGGCCAATAAAGGCAGCCTGACCGTGGCGCTGGATGTAACGGTAACGCCGGAACTGGAAGCTGAAGGCAATGCCAGGGAGTTTGTGAACCGGGTGCAAAAGATCCGGAAAGACAGTGGTTTTGAGCTGACAGACAGAATAGAGGTGAAAGTATCAGCCATCGACGGATTAAAAGAGTCGTTGGCACAGTATAAAGACTATATTTGCGCCGAAATTCTGGCGGATACGCTGGAATTTGAACCTGATTTACAGGCCGATATTCCGGGTACTACCGGAATAGAGATTAACGATGTTTCGCTAAATGTGATTGTTTCAAAAAAAGGGTAAACTTATGGCTAATAAGAAAAAACCGGCACCAAAAAAGGCCGCCAAACCCGCCCCCAAAGCTGCGGCTAAAAAACCTGCAGCAAAGAAAACTGTGAAAAAATCTGCCCCTAAACCCGCCCCCAAAAAGGCGGCCAAGCCAGCTCCTAAAAAGCCGGCAGCTAAACCTGCTCCAAAAGCAGCCGCAAAACCGGCACCTAAAGCAGCAGCTAAGCCTGCACCTAAGGTGACAGCTCAACCTGTGGCTAAGCCTGTTGCGAAAGTGGCAGAAAAGCCAGAACCGCCGGTTCAGAAAGCTGAGCCTGTGAAAACAGGGAAGCCGGGACAGATTGACCCTAAATCCCTTGTTTCCATCAAACCTAAAGTACAACCAGTGATTAAAAAAGAACCGCCCAAACCCTCTAAAGTGGTAATACCCAAAACCACCACCAAGAGTTCTGTGAAGTATGAACCTGAGTTCACGAAATCTGTATTGGACGCCTCTGCAATCAATTATGCAGCAAATGGCCCCACCATGCGTTATTCGGATGCTGACCTGCAAGAATTCAGGGAGATCATCCAGAAGAAACTGGATGCTGCCAAAAAGGAACTGAATTACCTGCAGGGACTTATCACCCGCAAGGAAGAAGGCGGAGATATGGATGAAGGCCGCTACATGACCATGGAAGATGGCAGTGTGAGTATGGAAAGGGAGCAACTGAGTCAAATGGCCAGCCGTCAGATCACCTTTATTGATCACCTGGAGAAGGCAATGATGCGGATTGAAAATAAGACCTACGGCATCTGCCGGGTTACCGGAAAGCTGATCGATAAAGCCAGGCTGAGAGCAGTGCCCCATGCCACCCTAAGCATTGAGGCCAAGCAAATGATGAATAAATAAGCGGTACTAAAAAGTACCAGTCATAAAACTAAACAGGGTATATAAGTTGAACAACTTTTATACCCTGTTTTCATTATATACCACGATCTGCCGGATCTATTTTTTCCCTTTCAGGAACACCTGGAAACCAACACCTACTATCAGTCCATGATTGGTGAATTTGGTAGTTGGTTCATTGGTAGAGGTGTAATCAATATCACCGTCAAGGTCCAGGTCAGTACTGTAATTGGTGAGATAAGTATTCTTATTATATGAATAATTATAGCCCAGGTAGAAATCCAGTCCCGTTTGTGCACCCACCATTTTTGTAAAGCCTACTTGTAAAATGGCATTCGCAAAAAAACCGCCGGATGATTTACCATCATAGCTGGTCTTATAATCTGGCGTACCGTCATAATATTTAAAACCGTCGGATGTACCGGAATTTATACCGGCATTGAACCCAAACTGACCAAATGGCCGAAAGGAGCTGGCTCCACCAAAATAGTTACGGATAAATCCACCTACGCCAATATTGAAATTGGTGTTCTTGTCTTCCTGAAAAGTGGTGCCAAGGTCTTCATAGCGAATCTCCTGCCCTGTCGGGTTGATATTAACAGATGCGCCGATAGCTGTTTTTTCTGTGATGAACCAGCCAAAACTTGGCTCTATCCGAAGTCCATAGCCACTACTGGTGCTGGAATAGCCCCTGCTTTGCGGAAAAGTAACATCAGCGTTACCAGAGTTGAAAAAGATGCTGCCTACAGATGCACCGGCCATCCGGTCTCCTTTGGCAAACTGGCCATTAACCACACAAGCAGACAATAGCAAAATACTGGTAAAAAAACATTTGATTTTTTGCATAACAACAATCAGACTTTGGACAAATATAGCCTTTCAATAAAAAAGGCCAATCCTTATTTTTTTTAATAAAACCGATGGCAGGATGGCTTTTTTTCCTTTACCTTTATTTTCTCTTGGTAATGAGGAAATTTCCCTTTACTTTTAAACCGAAACTAATTAAACAGCCAAATTAAAACGCTATGAGAAAGCTCAGACTTTTATCCCTTTTAGCATTCGCCATTACATTTATAGCCATTAGTTGCACTAAGGAAGGTCCGGAAGGCCCTGTTGGTGCTAACGGCGCACAAGGCCCTACTGGAGCTACTGGTCCTACTGGCCCTACAGGTCCCACTGGTCCTACTGGTCCTTCGGGTCCCACTGGCCCTACTGGTCCCCAGGGTCCCGCAGGCACAGCCAATGTCATCTACTCAGCATGGACTACAGAACCTGGTAACTGGGGTGCAGACACAGCCATGTTATCATTGAATGGTGGTAATGCAAAGAGATTCATTGTTGCCGCACCGAGTCTTTCCCAGTCAATCCTTGACCAGGGTGTAATACTTTGCTATTTCAGGGGAGGTGTTACAAGCAACAATCCCATAGCATTACCTTACAATATTCCTCTTCCTACTGCAGCTCCAAACAACATCGAAACAGTTGATTACCGGGCTTCACTGAACAAGATCACTTATGTGTTTTATATTTTAAATAATACATCTGCTCCAATCACATTTACCAATGTCAATTCAGGCGGTCAGTTTCGTTATATCCTGATCCCCGGTGGTGTTTCTGGCGGTAAATCGGCTGGCGTTGGTGGTACTAATTATACTGCGGAACAACTTAAGAGAATGTCTTACGAGCAAGTTTGTCAGGCACTCCAATTGCCGGCGAATGGTCAAGGTTGGAAATAATAAACTTCCTTTATACAATAAAAGCCGTCCTGTAGATTCAGGACGGCTTTTTTATTTTGGCTCATAAAATTTACCAGTTGCTAAAGCGGAAACCGAAGTTGTATGGCCTTATATCCAGGCCCCTTTCGTACATAGATTTGGGAACATACGAACCATAGAAACGTACAGGTCCCATGGAAAGCTCGGCCACATAAGAGAACTTCCATTTTT
>JAEUVL010000387.1 GCA_016786965.1 Chitinophagaceae bacterium | reverse complement strand
AAAGGTGAATTGGATAAACTGCTGAATGAAATAAAGAAACGGGAAAAGGAGTTTACCGCAGTGTCGGTAGATTATATGAGCATGAAGCCCGGTTATTTCAATACCGGCTGCTGTTGCTTTAGTGATGGGGATATTACGGGTATCGAAATATCGGGCGGGTGTATCCGGTTAGTAAAATGGTCGACAGTGGAAGGCAGGACCGTAAGAACTGAACTGGAGAAAATGGTCCTGGTGTGATACAAAATGTAAGGCTGCAAGAATTAATATCATGGAACAGATCTGGCAACAAATAAAGAGGCTCATTTTTTCTCAAACTGGAAATGGTATTGATCTGCTGTACCGGCACTCATGATAAATATCCAGCCAAACCTGGATGAGACAGCATCTACCAGCAAGTGCCGGTTATTATCACTACCGAGCTGCACTTTATAATCACTATACCGCAGGTACAGGAATGGTAAGCCAACATACCTTACTTTTCGGCGAACGGAGAAGTAGCCATCCCGGATGCGACCTTTCAGTATTCTTTCTTCTATGAGTTGTGTGTCATTTATAAGCCGGGCATTGAGTTTTCTGCGCCGTTGCAATTGCAATTCCACTACGGCGTCGGGATAGGGCAGTAATGAATCGGGTATGAATTGTTTGGTATGCAGCGTTAAAGCGGTCCAAAGGGTAAAAGGGCGCCCCCATGATGTATCGGAACCCATGTTTTTATACTTTCCGTTAATGGGAGCATCGCCAGTGCTTGTGACGGGCAGCAACTGCGTCCTTTCCGGGTATTTTATTTTGGCACAAGATGCCAGGAGTGACAGCAGCAGCAGTAACAGGTAATTTTTCACCATGTCCAAATATACTGTTTTCGCTATGCGGAGTGCCTGCAATGGAATGAGCGAAACCAGTTTTGAATCAATGATAGCCTGGGTTAATTGTTTACCACCACGCCATTGGACACAGGCCCAGAAATGGTACATTGGTTAGCTGTGATGGGAGAAGCCCCGTCTGAATCATACAAGGCCCATGTGTTAGCGATGATCTTGGAATCATCCAGTGTAACGGAAGCATTAACTGCTGTGGAAACACCAAAGTTCTGAGCTCCGCCATTGCATTGAATGGATGTAAGGTTGACCAGTGCGGTGAACCCGCTCATGCCAAAAAGATCTATGCCTATACAAGTGGTTTGAGAATCACCGGTCACATTAATGATGCTTTGGCTTACGATGAAATTACCGGCATAAGAGCCTGTGTTATTGGTAATGCCCCGGGCATTATCGCCATTGGCACCGGCACCGCTGTTGATGGTTACTCCACTAACGTGAAACTTGCCGCTGCCGCAAACTTTTATGCCAATAGGCCAATTGCCCCAGCCTGCACCGGGTGCGTTAATGGTCAGTTCGCTGATACCTCCACCTGAGGCGGAGTTCACCACGCCATTGAAAGGACTTGATTGAGACGGTGCGGTAATAATGGTCACATCCTGCCCGGAACCGATCACATACACATAGTCTTTCATCACCACATTCTCGTTATAGGTGCCCGGGCCTACGGCCACCTGGTATTGTTCCTG
>JAEUVL010000356.1 GCA_016786965.1 Chitinophagaceae bacterium | reverse complement strand
GTAGAATCTCCCGATAAACAAAAGACATATGTGGCGGCTGCTTTTCCAAGTGCCTGCGGCAAAACAAACTTTGCTATGCTTATTCCACCGAAAGAATTTGAAGGATGGAAAGTAACAACTGTTGGTGATGACATCGCCTGGATACATAAAGGAGAAGATGGCGGTTTATATGCCATCAACCCGGAAGCTGGTTATTTTGGCGTAGCCCCGGGCACTAACTACAAGACCAATCCGAATGCGATGGAAAGCATAAAAGCCAATACCATCTTTACCAATGTGGCCATTACGCCTGATAAAGATGTATGGTGGGAGGGACTCACTAAAGAACCACCGGAAGGATTGACCGACTGGCATGGAAAACCATGGGACCCTAAAAGCGGCAAGCCTGCGGCACATCCTAATTCAAGATTCACCGCACCGGCATACCAAAACCCGGCTATCGACAGTGATTGGGATAATCCCAAGGGAGTGCCCATCGCTGGTTTCATTTTTGGAGGAAGAAGAAGTACCGGTGTGCCATTAGTATATCAATCATTTAACTGGAATTTTGGCGTGTACCTGGCCACTACCATGGGTAGCGAGATGACCGCTGCAGCATTTGGTGAAATAGGGAAAGTTCGGCGTGATCCTTTTGCTATGCTTCCTTTTATGGGTTATCATATTGGTGATTATGTAAACCACTGGCTGCAATTTGGCCGCGACCTTCCCAATGCGCCCCGCATCTTTGGTGTGAACTGGTTTAGAAAAGATGAAAGCGGCCAGTTCTTATGGCCGGGCTTTGGAGAAAATATCCGGGTGCTGAAATGGATAGTGGAGCGGATCAGGGGCAATGCTTCCTCTGTGGAAAGCCCTATCGGCTGGATGCCAAGGTATGAAGACATGGACTGGACCGGCATGGAAAATTTTACAAAAGAAGACTTTGCCAGGATCATGACGGTGGACCGTGAGCCTGGTAAACAGGAACTCTTATCTCACGAAGAATTATTTGAACGTATGTATGATAAACTGCCTAAAGAATTTTTCTTTATGCGTGAATTGCTTCTTTCCGCCCTGTGGCGCTCCCCGGAACAATGGGGACTGCAGCCGGAAAGGGGATGACCTCTGATCGATCGCCTGCCTTAAAACCACACAGTCAGCAGTATAATACTGCTGACTGTGTATGTTAAAAAGAATACATTGTATTGAATTTGCAGTATGCCTGACTGGTTAAATGATCTTTTCTCCAAAACTTCCATCGCACAGTCTGTGATCATCTACGGACTGGTCATCGCTATTGGTATATGGATGGGGCGTATAAAAATTGCCGGCATTTCATTGGGCATTACCTGGGTATTGTTTGCCGGACTTATCTTTTCCTACCTTGGTGTGGAGATCGATACAAACACTGAACATTTTATAAAAGAGTTTGGGCTTATCCTTTTTGTGTATGCGATCGGGCTGCAGGTGGGACCGGGCTTTTGGGCGTCACTAAAGAAAAATGCATTGCTTAACAACCTGCTGGCGCTTGCTATTGTATCAACAGGTGTTGCTATCACTATCATCCTGTATTCTGTAAGTGGTAATAGTATTGCGGTGATGACCGGCGTGATGAGCGGTTCCGTGACCAATACTCCCGGACTGGCGGCAGCACAGGCCGCGGTAACAGACCTGCATCTTTCTGTGGGTGATAAATCACTCATCACACTGGCGTATGCTGTTACCTATCCGCTGGGTGTGTTTGGCATCATTGGTTCTTTATTGCTGCTGAAAAAAATATTCCGGGTAAAGATCGACAAGGAGCAGGAGTTTCACCGGAAGCTCGGTGTGCTGCGGGCCAGCCGCCCGGTATCTGTGCACCTGAACCTGGAGAACAAACAACTTATAGGACAACCGTTGCGAAAATTATTTGAACTGCTGAAAGAGCCGTTAGTGGTATCCCGCATGTTTCATAAGGGAGAGATCATTACTCCCACTCCCGACCTGGTACTGTCTGAAAATGATGTGCTGCTGGTAGTGGCTGCCAAACCTGTTATCGAACAGCTGAAGTTACTCATCGGCCCTCCCGGGACTATGAATCTGAAGACCGCTAAGGACAGTCACCTCATCTCCCGGTTGGTGGTGGTTACCAGGGCAGGTGTTACCCATAAACGCCTGGGTGATCAACCCGAACTGCAACAGCATGATTTTACTCTTACCCGCCTTAGCCGTGCCGGTGTGGAAATGGTACCGCATGGAGATATTTTTTTACAACTCGGCGATACGCTGAAAGTAGTAGGTACTGAAGAAGGGGTGAAACAGGTAACAGCCGCATTGGGCAATTCCTTAAAGAAACTGGAAGTGCCTGACCTGGCACCTATCTTCATGGGCATAGTGCTGGGAGTGATATTAGGAAGCATTCCTTTTCATTTTCCCAATATGCCAGTGGCAGTAAAGATCGGGATGGCAGGCGGACCGCTGATCATTGCACTTACCCTCAGCCGTTTCGGCAATTTATTTTACCTGAATAATTATACCACTAACAGTGCCAACCTGATGATAAGAGAACTTGGCATCAGCCTGTTTCTTGCCAGTGTGGGACTAAGCAGTGGTAAAAATCTGTCGCTTGCTTTTGCCGATGGCAGTGGCTGGGCCTGGATAGGGATGGGCGTTATCATCACGGTTGTTCCGTTATTACTGGTAGGATATATTGCCCGGAAGTACCTGCGCAAAACTTTCTTTGAAGTGTGTGGTTTGTTGTCCGGCGCATCTACCGATCCGCCGGCGCTGGCTTTTGCCACCAAACTTACCGGCAGCGATATTCCTTCCATTACCTATGCCACGGTGTACCCGCTTACCATGATACTTCGTATCGTAGCCGCACAGTTGCTGATCCTATTGCTGTTATAAGTATTATCAGCTAAGGGCTTTCTTCAGCGCTTCTACATTCTTTTTATCGTTGCCGATAAATATTTTGTCATCGAGTATCACAACG
>JAEUVL010000337.1 GCA_016786965.1 Chitinophagaceae bacterium | reverse complement strand
GGAACCCACCCGGAACATGAGATTGATAAGGTGACCACCCCTAAGGGCTGTACCATAGCCGGGCTAAATGAAATGGAACACCAGGGCTTCAGTTCTTCGCTGATCAGAGGATTGGTGGCGAGTTATAATAAAATTGTGAAGGGGTAAATTTATTCCTGCAAGGGCGTAAGAAATAGTAAGACAGCAGGAGGAAAAAGTAAGACAGCAGGAAGAAAAAGTAAGACAGCAGGAAGGAAAAGTAACGCAGCAGGACAAAAAAGTAATGCAGCAGGAAGAAAAAGTAAGACAGCAGGAAAGAAAAGTAGGGCAGCAGGAGGAAAAAGTAAGACAGCAGGAGGAAAAAGTAAGACAGCAGGAAGGAAAAGTAAGGCAGCAGGAAGGAAAAGTAAGGCAGCAGGAAGGAAAAGTAAGGCAGTAGCAGGGAAAAGTAAAGTTGCAGGCGTGAGTATGGCGACTGTTCTGTGATGTGTGCGGGGAGGCGGTTTTATGTGGATGGTGGAGGGTGGATATGGCCGGGCTGCGGGGCCGAAAGTATTGCGGGGCGGAACTTTTTATTTGCCTCGTGGGGTGTTCCGGAGGGTAGTGTGTTGTTATTTTAAAAAAAACGGGCAGCCAATCTTGCTGAGGCAGCCCGTGCTTGCGGACCTGGTGTGTCTGTTGTTATCAGTCTTTCACGACCTTGAAGAACAGGCCACTTACCTGCTTATATTGGGGGCTGCCTGCCCCAAAGACGGATAAGATATATTTCTTGGTATCGAATGCTACGGATACGAGGCCTTCTGCCTCTTTATAGAGAATGCTGTTTCTAGCGATGCGGCTATTGTTCCAGGCTTCGTACATATTAATTACGGCTGAATTGGCGGCCTTTAATTCTGCCAGCACTGCCTGCAGAGAAGTTAGTTTCAGGTCTGTTTCGTTGGGGGTATAATTAGTTTCGGCTGCGAGGAGTATTAGTAGTTTATCGAAATGGTCAATCTGCAGATCGAAACTTTGCTGACTGACGGAGATCTTCTTTTTTGAGCCGGGTGTTTGGCCTTCTGCATCCGGTGTTTCTTTTTTTGCTGTGCCGGCCCTTTGTCCCTGTAACTTTCTGTTGATCGTTCTTGCATCTTTTACGGTTTCATTGGTGGCTTGTGTTGCATCCAGGGCATTGATGATCCTGGTGGCAAGTAGCCTTAATGGCCTGAATGTATCCATCCGTTTATTGGTGGCATTATTAAATATATTTTCATTTGCTTTTACGAGTTTGAGTATGGCTTCTGCCTGTGCGTGCAGTGATTCCAGGTTTTCCATTGAAAGGATCGGATTTGACGGGTTGTAGGCTGCCCCATAGCCTTTACAAAAGGCGATAAGGTCTTTAAAGTTGGCTACATTTTTGGCATGGCCGGTTTCTGTGGTTGATTTCATAACAGAGCTTTTTTGTTTATTAATTTATTTCG
>JAEUVL010000334.1 GCA_016786965.1 Chitinophagaceae bacterium | reverse complement strand
CCATATGCAGGCACATGTGCTGGCCAACCTGATCGATGATCCAAGGCCTTCGTTTCCTTTTCTCTGCCTTACCGTCAGCGGCGGACATACACAAATTGTCCTGTGCGAATCACCGGTAAAAATGAAAGTGATCGGTGAAACGATCGATGATGCGGCGGGTGAAGCATTTGACAAATCGGCCAAACTGCTGGGCCTGCCTTATCCCGGCGGACCGTTAGTTGATAAGTACGCAAAGGAAGGTGATGGAAACAGGTTTAAGTTTCCGGAACCAAAGATCGAGGGGCTCAACTTCAGTTTCAGCGGGCTGAAAACCTCTATCCTGTACTTTTTGCAAAATGCTGGTAAGAGTAATATATATAAGGAAGAGTTCACCGCTACCGAAGAAGAGAAGCTGGCATTTGTGCAGGAGAACCTGGCCGATATCTGTGCATCCATCCAGCAGCGGATCGTATCCATTCTTTTAAATAAACTGAAAAAAGCATCCATCGAAACCGGCATTACAGACATTTGCCTGGCCGGTGGTGTTTCTGCTAACAGCGGATTGAGAAATACCTTTACCGAAATGGGCAAACAATACCATTGGAACACCTTCATACCGGCTTTTCAATATTGTACAGATAATGCAGGGATGATCGCCATTACCGGGTATTATAAATTCCTGGCGGGACAAACGGCTGATCTCTCCATTAGCTCTACGGCCAGAGCAGAATGGTAGAGAGCCGGAGTGGCGGGGCTGCACATTGAAATCATTTTATAAGCCGGTAATCTTTTTATGGCCAATACCTATTTCCAGTTCAAACAATTTATCGTTCACCAGGACCAATGCGCCATGAAGGTGACCACAGATGGATGCCTGTTTGGCGCCTGGGTAGCGGATATAGTGAGGAGTAAGAAGCCTGAGGGCGGAAGTGAACAACTGGTAAAAAGAGTACTTGATATTGGTACCGGAACTGGCTTGCTGAGCCTGATGCTGGCGCAGGCAAACCCCAACCTGCTTATCGATGCGGTTGAAATAGACCCCGATGCAGCCGATCAAGCGGCCACTAATGTGGCAGCTTCGCCCTGGGCAGACAGGATCAATGTGGTGCAGGCCGATATTAAAGAGTTTAGTTCTGCAAACAAATACGACCTGGTCATCAGCAATCCGCCTTTTTATGAAAATGAACTCAAAGGTGATGATGCTAAAAAGAACACCGCCCACCACGAAGGAGGCCTGCTGCTGCCGGAGCTGCTGGGAGTTATTAAAGAACAATTGAAGCCCGGAGGCCGGTTCTTCCTGCTATTGCCTTACAAGAGAAACGAAGAAATAAAGGAGCTTCTCTTGCGCCAGCCAGTGCAAACCCGGAAGCTTGTGTTGGTAAAACCAGTTTCTCATCACTCCTATTTCAGGATATTAATAGAATGCAGCTTTCATACTGATAAAGAAAGAGATACAAGTATTGATGAACTTTGTATTAAAGATGAAAACGGGTCGTATTCGCCAGATTTTATACGGCTGCTGAAAGACTATTATCTGCATCTGTAACGACTTTTAAAGAGCATAGATAATTAGTGACCATCCGGCTTTCTTAGGTGTAACTCTCAGCGTCCTACTACTTGCGTATTGCTCAATTTATATTCCCCGCTACCAAATGATTTTTCACATCCAACCCTAAGGTTTCTTCTTTTTTATCTCAAATTCCAGGCATAGTTGTCCAAGCTTCTCCCGGTCGTCTCCTGAAACAGGCGCATCTATACGACCTAACAACTCTGTTACGACATACCACTCCCGTTCGTTCCTGATCTTTCCCCGCTTCAGCACTTTTGCCGACACCTGCTTGACCTCTGCAAGTAATTCACTTAAAGAAGGCAGTTTAGCCTTGCGCAATTCAGCATCCAGCTCTGCCATTTCTTCCAGACCGGCATCATCCAGCATAGAAAAGAGATCGTCCAACATGAGTCTTAAGCCTGTTCTGGCCTTTGCCTGACTTTCCCTCTCTGACTTGTTCAGTATATTGACCGGATCAGCTTCTTCAGGAATTGCATAAGGATTCTTTTCGGAAATTAATTTCCAGATAACTTCTGCTATTTGTTTATAAAAGAGATAGTTATCGTTTGTAATTTTCAGCACTTTACGGCCCTTTTACATAGTCAGAGAGATATGAATAATGCTCCGTCAATGCACCAGCCTTGGCCATGGTAGCCCGGTCAATAATGGCTGACCCATTTCCTACCAGGTCTTCCAGTACATGCTTGATGAGCTGCTCCCCAAAATACCGGGAGGCATCCCGCGGCAGCTCGTTGGGCAGGTTGCCCACGGCCATTATATCTATTGAGTTCTTTAAATAAGGGGCTGTTTTCTCCAGGGTACCCGTGTCTATCCCATACACCGGGTCTTCTATGGTCTGGTCGCCCACATTAATGGGCACCGAGCCGTTGGCATCGTCAGTAATGTCGGCAATGGTCTGTATAATAAAGGTGTCTGCCCTGGCATCATCTTTTTCAAACAGCCTTGGC
>JAEUVL010000327.1 GCA_016786965.1 Chitinophagaceae bacterium | reverse complement strand
AATTCGGGGTGGTTATTTCCGGTTGGAGATGAAGTGCATGAGTTAGGCTATAGCCATATGTTCACCGATATGTTTAATGCGATCGACCACGAAGAACAGCCAGCGGAAACGTTCTACGATGGGTATATTGTAAATGCTATTTTAGATGCCGCCTACCTTTCTGCCAAAACAAAACGATGGGAACCGGTTTTGATAGAAGACTGGCGGGGTGTAAGTGAGAAAAAGACCGAAAAGGAAATGACCAGCTACGATGAGGAGTATTATCTTATTAAAGAAGAAGTGCTTCCCGGAGGAGAAAAGAAGTTTATTATTAAGCATAAGAAAACAGGATCAATAGAAAGAAGATAATGCGACAACTGGATTCTAAAAATATTGTGATCATCGGAGGCACCACCGGCATTGGTTTGTCTGCTGCCAAAGCATTTATCACCGAAGGGGCTAAGGTGGTATTGGTGGGACGAAATGAAGATAGTGTGGCAGCAGCGCAAAATAAACTTGGGGAAAAGGCCATATCATTCTCCGGAGATGCAACAAAGGAAGGCGTTGCTACCAAAGCAATACACCTTTGTATCGATCAATTTGGAAGCTTTGATGGTCTCTATCATGTAGCTGGCGGTAGTGGCAGAAAAATGGGTGATGGGCCTTTACATGAGCTGACTTTAGAGGGCTGGAATAAAACACTGGAGTTGAATCTTACCTCCCTGATGTTATCTAACCAGGCAGCTGTTAGGAAGTTTATAGACCTAAAAAAAGGAGGTGCTATTTTAAACATGGGTTCTGTATTAGGCTATTCACCCTCACCGCATTTTTTTTCCACTCACGGCTATGCAGCAGCAAAATCAGCGATCATTGGTTTCAGCAAATCCATAGCAGCGTACTATGCAAAAGATAGTATCAGGGTGAATGTAATTGCGCCTGCGCTGGTGGAAACTCCGATGGCACAGCGGGCGGCCAATGACGAACACATCCTTTCCTTTATAAAAACAAAACAACCATTGGATGGCGGAAGAATTGGAAACCCGGAGGACACTGATGGGCTGGCCGTTTACCTGCTGAGTGATCAGTCAAGGTTTACCACTGGCCAGGTAATAGCAGTGGATGGTGGCTGGAGTATTAGTGAAGGACAAATTTAACAGCATATAGTTGAATACGAACCAAACGATAGGAATTGACCTGGGCGGTACCCGAATCAAGGGTGTGGTGATAGATAATGAAGGGAAAGTACTTCATCATATCTATACGCCTACCAATGATGGAGAGGGGGAGGTATGGAAAGCCGCTATTGAAAACACCGTGAATGAATTAAAACAATTAGCCGGGCAGCAAATGATAGCAGTTGGGATATCAGCACCCGGTTTGCCAGATAAGGAAAATAAGGCCATTGCTTTTATGCCCGGTCGGTTAGAAGGACTGGAAAACTTTATCTGGCAGGATTTTCTGCATACACCAGCTTATGTACTTAATGATGCTATTGCCGCTATGGTAGCTGAAGCAAGAACAGGCGCAGCGGCCAACAGTATCAATGCGGTACTGGTGACGCTTGGTACCGGAGTGGGGGGCGCACTGCTTATAAACAAAACACCTTACCAGGGCTCATTCAGTAAGGCCGGGCATATAGGACACATGGTGATAGACAGTACTGGTGATGCAGATGTGACCGGTATGCCGGGTAGTTTGGAAGAATCAATTGGTAACTGTTCTATAGAGAAAAGAAGTAATGGAAAATTTACTTCCACACATGATCTGTTGGAAGCCTGCAGAAGTGGAGATGAGTTTGCGAAAACTATATGGCTAACTTCAGTAAAAAAGCTGGCCATTGGATTAGCATCAGTAAGTAATATAATCTCACCGGACACAATCATTATTGGTGGTGGCATTGCCGAAGCAAATGGTGATTTGTTCGAGCCCCTTAATAGGTGGTTTGATGAGTTTGAGTGGCAGCCGGGTGGTATCCGCCCCCGGATTGTAAAAGCGATTCATGGCGACCTGGCAGGAGCAATCGGTGCAGCTTGTTTTGCTATGAACAGAAATACTAAATGATCAATGTATGAACAATTCCTTTGTTCAATCACTTCTTGATAAATATAGGCCGGGGTACAGCCTTGAGCAGAGCTTTTATACAAGTCCTGAGGTATTTACAGCGGAATGGGAATTCATTTTTAAACAGCACTGGTTATTTGCCGGTACTATTGCGCAGATACCCAAGCCAGGTGATTATTTTTTATATCAGCTGCAAAAAGATTCCATTATTATTATTCGGGGTAATAATGGAGATGTGTACGCACATTATAATACCTGCACACACCGTGGTTCTGCCATTTGCCTGGAAAATAGCGGGCATGCGGCCAAGCTGATCTGCCCATACCATCAATGGGTGTTTGATAAAGATGGCACATTACTGAATGCACG
>JAEUVL010000325.1 GCA_016786965.1 Chitinophagaceae bacterium | reverse complement strand
TTTCTGTAATATCAAGATAATAATAACGCTGGCTGCCATTCGCCAATCCATTATCGGTATAAGTAAAGGTGCCCGAGGCGTTGCTCGTCAATTGGGTGGCAGCCGTGCCACTGCCCGGCACACCATACATGATCTTTACAGAGCTGATGGCCGATGTAGTACCGGTAGAAGTAACACCGATCACCGGTGCACCTGCCCTTGTTACGATACTGCCGATAACATCGGTGGTATTTACAGTAAAATCAATTTTAGCGCTGCAATCCTGTGAGGCATAGAAGCGCATCTTTTTCATACCATCCAGCAGGTTGTTCTCCGTAAGAGTGGACGCCCTGATCACCAATCTCGTTTTGGCAGTATGGCCAAAGGTCATGTTGTGATTATCATGGTCGATCGTTGGCCCGAGGTGATAACCTTTTGCCAGCATATTCCGGTAGTAGCTCAGGTGTGCCATAGAAGTACCGGGGTTAGTATAAGTGGTATTAGTGGAAAAGGCAGGGCCGGTTTCTACCGTAGAACCCACAATAGCATTATCTGCATTCACATCATATGCATTACCCAGCACATTATTGAAGTCAGTATTATTAGGATGCGCCAGGTAGGCCAGTGCATTACCACCATGCCGGTTCAGTATATCAAATAAACCACCGGTGCCGGTGTACACACTTTTTGCTACAAAGATGTCATAGTTGCCCGCTTCCCAGCCAATGAGTGAATCCATGCCATATACAATAACGTGACCACCACCACTGATAACGCCCCACTCCATACCATATAATCCGACAAAAGTGGACGTTGTGGCTGCGGCCGCCTGTGTTCTGCCGGGTTGCCAGTTGGCAATGCTCATACCTGCAGTGGCATGGTTATGTTCACTGATGCCGAGGAAGTCCATACACAAAGCGGTCTTCGCATACGTATAATCATCAGAAGGGATCTTGGTGGTGTTATCTGCATTACCATCAGAATAACTGCTGTGCGCATGCAGGTTACCAAAATAATAGTTCAGTGCTCCGCCACCGCCGCCAGCAAGAGTGGTAAAGCCCCAGGTTGCACTGCCTGCAATACCGGCATGGTTATTTCCC
>JAEUVL010000300.1 GCA_016786965.1 Chitinophagaceae bacterium | reverse complement strand
GGGTTTTGTTTTTTATAGTTCCAGCTGGTAAGATTCATTAGTGATATCTTTCGTAAAAAATCTTCACCATTCACCGGTTCAAAGTTCTCTTTCGTTCTTACATCGCTGGTAGTACTCCAGGCATTACTGCCGCCTGCCAGTAAACAGCTTTCGCTGGTTATGGCAGCCGAACTGGTGAAAAAACGGTAGCCTCCTTCGAACCTTGCCCGGAAGCTGTTGGGTGTGGTTGAATTCAATATAGTTGAAGTGGAATAGTCGCCAATGATTAATGCGCCTGTTTGATTATTGGCAGATACAAAACTGCCCATTGCGATAGAGCGGTCTCCGCTGGAAGTGGTGAAGAAACCTATTGCGGTAGATTCATTTCCGCTGGCGATTGTGCTTTCTCCCATGGCTGTTGCGTTTCTTCCGCTGGCAATAGTACTGTTGCCCATGGCTATTGCATTTGATCCGCTGGCTGTGCTAAAAAATCCCATTGCGGTAGAACGGTCTCCGCTGGCTTCCGTACCCTCTCCCATGGAAGTAGCCTGTCGCCCACTTGCGGTTGTACGAAGCCCGCTGGCAAATGATATGGGGCCGCTGGCCTGGGTACTGTCGCCCAGGGCGGTAGCTGCAAAGCCGCTTGCCCTCGTATACCTGCCCATAGATGAGGAACCATTGCCGCTGGCGGTTGTACGAAATCCACTGGCAAACGAAATGGGGCCATCGGCCAGGGTACTGTCGCCCATGGCGGTAGCGGCATAACCGGTAGCGTCTGTATATCTGCCCATGGAGGTTGCGTAATCTGCACTGGCATTGGAAACACTTCCCATCGCAACGGAGGCGTTGCCGCTTGCCCTTGAAGACCTGCCCATAGCGGTGGAATAATCTCCGCTGGCAATGGTAAAGCTGCCGAGTGCAGTGGATGCAAGTCCCTGAGCCTCTGTATTTGAGCCCAATGCAGTGGACAAATCTCCTGTTGCTTCATTATTAGCACCTAATGCAACGGATGAAGAACCGGTGGTCTCATTATTCTGACCGGCGGCAAAAGAATAATTACCGCTGGCTGTAGTATTGTTACCCATAGCCGAAGAATACAGCCCGATAGCGGAAGTATTTATATTGCCGGTTCTGAATGCTCCGTTCTTCGCATCAAAAAACAAACCGTTACCAAGGTACCCGGTTACATTTTGCAGTGCGGCACCATCAGTATATAACCGCTTAAACAATAATGAAAACCCTGTACCCACATTTGCATCGGCATTACTTTTAAATATGAGGTATAACCGGCTGCTGTTAAAAACCCATTTGCCGGTAGTGGAGTAACCATTGCCTACCGCCAGCAGATTGGTGGTGGAAGATGATGTTTCTTTTATAATTAATGAATCTCCGCCAGCAAGGTTCATTGATTCAACAGTAATTTCAATGCCCGAACCGACCGGGCCTGCATTGATAAGTGTAAATCCCGTGAGGTTGGCCAGGTAGTTACCGGCTGGCCCGCCGGGATCATAAATGCGACCTGTGGAATCACCTGCAACAAAAGAAACTGTGCTGCCATTAATGATGGTTTTTATTTGCGCCGCCGTTGGGGTCGTGTTGGTGCTGGTAGTGGGTACAGTTACCAGCAGGCTACCGTTAACCTGTAGTCTATTATAGGGTTCGGAAGTGCCAATGCCTACGTTTTGTGCATTTACTGCAGCCATCAAAAAAATAAGAGTGGCAAAAAGAGTTAACTGTTTCATACTTTTTTCTTAAACGGGTTATACAATTTGCTTTTCGCATTTGCAGATTGTGATGGGTTTGTATTTTCTATTTTATAATTACCAGTATAAAACTCATATTAGTTGGGTTTTGTGTAATGTTGCCTGCATTTACCACTTTTACTTCTACAATACCTGCTGCTGAAACCCTGGCATACGAAATGGTAATACCATCGGGCAGCGGGAAAGAAGGAGAAATACTTACCGCCGAAGTAATGCCAGCGTTGGGCACTGCAAATGTTTGAATATCCACCGCACCAGGCGCCAGGCTGGGTATATCATACGCTTCGGATGATTTGATGATTTCTGCGAGCACTGTCCCATTGTTACCGAGTTTAAAATCACCATTTACATCCAGCCTGGCGGCAGGTAAGGAAGTGCCGATGGCCACACTATCAACAGTATTTGCGACGATGTTGCGGTTGCTAATAGGGCGGCTCCAATATTTGCTGTTTATAATAGCCCGCCAGTTACCGCCATCATAATGGTGCAGTTCATCTTTATCAGTATCATACACCATCAATCCATCAGGTGGGGTGGTAATAGCTATTCTTTGTGAAGTGGTCATTCTTGGAAAGAGCACACCTTTGTTAGTACTGCTGATGTGTAATAATGCGTCAGTGTTGGGATTATCGGTACCAATTCCTACATTACCATCTTTGCGAACGATCATGGCATTGCTTCTTACATTCTCATCATCTCCGTTACCAATAATAAATAATGGAGTGGTGGGAGTAACTGCTTCTTGCGGGAGAGCAAGTATAGAGTCATTATACATACCAATAGCTGTTCCGGAGTAGCCGAATGAAATCGTACTAGTACCAATTGTGGTGGAATTGCTCGCAGCAGCAACTGTTCTCCGCCCCATAGCTGTCGAATACCACCCACTGGCTGTTGTATTACTACCTGTGGCAGTTGAAAAGTTTCCACTGGCAGTTGTCCCTATTCCCATCGCTGTGGAACTCTGCGCACCTGCGAATGTCTCTCTTCCCAACGCTACGGAATTCAATCCATTAGCTATTGTATTCTCACCTGCTGCAAATGAGTATGTTCCTGTATTTTCTTTATTCCAGCTGGTTCCGCTTGCATACCCCACCCTGAAAGCCGCTTTATCCGGATACCACATCATTCTTCTGCCTGTACCACTAACAGGAGGGTCGCCGGCAGATGAAGGTGACAGAGGCAGCCCTTCGGTGGAGAATACAACGGCGCCCTTAGCCACATGTAAGCTGGCAAGCGGTGCTGTAATACCAATACCTACTTTTGTATCTGCCGTAGCCCCGTTTACTCCATCAATACTGCCCAGTATTAGTGAATTGCTTTGGGTAACATACGCATGGCTGCCAATGGTGGTGGTATTAATTAAAGTACCGGCTCCTGCATTTGTATTATAACCCAGGCTGCTGTTATAACTACCTGAGGTAATGGCAGGCAAACTATTATGACCTACCGCCACGTTGTAGCTGCCGCTTGAATCAAAAAGTAATGCATCCTGTCCGAGGGCCACATTATAATTGCCATTGGCAAGGCGATATAATGCGCCTGCACCCAGCCCGGTGTTTTTAAACCCCGTATCTGCGCTTATATTGGCAGCGTTAATTCGTTGACCAAATCCGGTGTAAGCACCAATAAAAGTATTGTCGGAGCCTAATTGGTAATAGCCCGAATTAATACCCAAGCCGGAATTGTAAGGGCTTTCCTTATTGAACCGGAAAGAAGAAGTACCAACAGCCGTGTTTTGAAAACCAATACTGTCCTGCTCTAATGCAGATACTCCTACCGCGGTGTTATATGCAGCACCTGTAAAGCGGTGGCTGGCAAGAGCCAGGTTACCAATAGCTGTATTGTAACTGCTGTTTCTATTAAGTTGCAACCCCCCATATCCTATGGCCGTATTGCCGGTCGCAATTTTATTGTTCCGCAATGCATTTCCGCCAACAGCTGTATTATTAGTACCGCTTATAGTATTGCTCAATGTTTTGTAACCAAAGGCAGTATTAAACTGTCCTTCGGTGGCAGCCACAGAGTCTAATGAACGAAAACCGAAAGAGGTATTATTGGTAAGAGTATCTAATTTGCCTGCATTAATATTATTTATCCGGAAACGAAGCGGCTGGTTATCTTTTGTGCCGATAAAATTAGTGGCGGGATTTGTTGACATATTGCCGTCTGTTCTCCAGCCATCGGCTATGGTATTATCGGCAGCAACAAGCCATTTCCATTGGAGTCCATCATAATAGTAAAACCCGGTACTGTCCGGGGCATCCTGAAATACCAACAGCCCGGTTGCGGGTGCTGCTATGGCATTCCTCTGTGGTTTATTCATTCTTGGAATGAGCAACCCTTTGGTAGTGCTTGTTACATCCAACTGTGCACTGACATTGGGTGTAGTAGTGCCAATGCCAACGTTTTGGGCAATTGTTATTTGACAGGCAGTTATCATTAGTAATAAAAAGCAAATCTTTTTCATAACAGGGTGTACTTATTACAATCCAAAGATGAAAAAGAAGAGAGGGCAAGGCAATAGCGAAAAGGGGTGAATTAGTGAATGGTCAATGGTGAACAGGCAATTGCGGTATAACAGCAGAAATCAGGAGAAGTTTGTTTCTGCACATAACAACACCGGGTGTCTTTGGTACACCCGCCTTAAAAACAAACCACCTTAATTTATTTTACCAAATAATACTTTACCCGAGAATGAGCCATAAAATGGGGCACCACATGCAAATCGTTTCGTATTACCTTCTACCGCTACTGGATTACCAAAATTTTCTCCCCCTACACTGCCAGGGTCAGATACTCTCTGCAATAATTGCCAACCATAACCTGCTCTTAAATAAATATTAGCGGTGCCGCCACCACCGTTTACGCCATTACCATTTCTTGCACCTACTATGGCATAGTCTTGCGATATGGATACGCTGTACCCAAAATCATCTTCAGCTGCCCCCAAAGCATCTGTAATTTTATTCATCAAAAACCAACTTGTTCCTTCCCGTTTGTATATGCTGGCCGAGCCTTGCCCTATGTTAGAGCCCACAGTAGTATTATAAGCACCAATAATTGCATAGCTGCCAGAGATAGATACGCTAAGTCCAAAAGCATCGCCAATAGACCCCAAGCCATCTGTAATTTTTGTCTGAAATATCCAGCTGCTGCCAAACCGTAAATAAATATATGCTGCACCTTGATTATTATTAAAACCGTAGGCACCAATAATAGCATAACTGCCAGAGATAGATACACTGTACCCAAAATGGTCATTTACACTACCAGCAGCATCATTAACTTTATTCATCAAAACCCAACTACTACCATTCCAATTATACATGCTTGCTGAGCCCTGAGCCATATTTGCACCTATATCATCACTATCGGCCCCAATTATGGCATAATTACCCGAAATGGATACGCTACTTCCAAAATTATCATTTGCGGCTCCAGTTAAGTCAGTAATTTTTTGCATAAGCACCCAACTTGTTCCGTTCCACTGGTAAATACTAGCCGAACCCTGGTTTACATCTGAGCCAATATCATCATTTTCTGCCCCTATAATTGCGTAATTACCTGAAATTGATACACGGTTACCAAAATTATCATTTGATTCACCGATGGCATCTGTAATTTTCTGCATCAATACCCAACTGCTACCATCCCATTGGTATATGCTGGCCGAACCCTGGTTTGTATTTGCGCCTACATTATCACTTGGTGCGCCTACTATGGCATAGTTACCAGAAATGGATACACTGCTACCAAAATTATCACTTGCTTCACCTGTGGCATCTGTTACTGGCTGGTATTCGCTTATATTTCCGTTGGTAGCACAATCGCCCCATACACCATAACCAATATTACCAGCTGCTGCTAAGTTGCTGCTTGCCTGCCAGGTGCCTACACCAGCGGCATCGCTTATTAAAACTTTACCGTTACCAGCATTGGGGGTTAGTTTTATGCCATTTGGCTTTATGGTATCCGCTTTTATATTTCCCGTTACCTGTAGTTTTTCTGTGGGAGTGGTGGTGCCAATGCCTACATTTTGTGCAGTCGCTATTTGATACGTTACAACTATAAGTAAGAAAAAGAAAAACTTCTTCATAGCAGGTTGTTATTTATTTCAACCTAAAGATGAAAAAGAAGTGAATGCAGGGCAATAGCGAAATGGGGTGAAATTGTGGGTGAAGCGTAAATGGAGCAGGTGCTTTTTTGGGTTGCTTCTGTTGCTCTAATCGTGAGTTCGTTTTGCTTTTCAGCAATTATTCTTTTGTTTGTTTTTTTAATGGGCACTTGTGCTGTAGCCGGAGTAATATAATACTGCAAAGGGCAGTAAGAAGAAATGTTTTTTTATGATTGAAAGGTTTAATGGTTAAAAAATATTTATACATCTAATGAGTAGCATCAATTTTGCATATATTAAATTTGTACAGATGGTTCGTGGAGATACGAACCAAGGCAGTGGATGGTTTAATAATGAATAAAATGATTGATGCTACTTTTCAGTTACTTATTTATTGTTCTCTTGTTTTTTTGAAAGCTGTACTCAAAGCTTGTAAGCAATAAAATAAAAACTAGCATCTGTCCTATCATTAGTTAGCCGGTCGTTAGTGATTACTTCAATATAGTCCGGCACAAGATCGACAGTACGTCCACTAACATTAATAAAACTAGTAGGACTAGTGACAAATACGACCGTAGTATTGAATGATACACCAACACAGGTGATTTCGTATAGGCCTGTTCCTGTCTTTTGTACCGTGAAATTACCGGTGCCGTTCTGTATTGAGCCATTAGCATTAATTCGCCCATAGCAATAAGGAACAAGATTGTTAGACCCAGTTGCCGATTGTTTAGTAATTTTTCCATCTAAATCAATATCTCCCGAAGAATTAATTGTTACCCTGTTATTTCCATTCATCCTCACTATTAAATTACCTGTTGTATTACCGCTGTTGGTTCCCATCCTTACATCATCGCCAGATAATTGAAAGAAAGCTTTGTTTACATTGCTGCCATTTTTTAATTGTAAGGTAGCTGCAGGGTTATTTATGGTCAAACCGCTATTAGTAGAAAGGTCAGCATTTACAGTGAGATTTCCGCCTATTAAACCATTGCTGCTTACAGTTAATCCACCCGGCGTTGATAATCCGCCGCCGGTTATCACGCCGTCAGCTATTATATTATCCCTGCTGCGTATATTACCATTTACATCCAACCGCTCCGTTGGAGACAATGTGCCCATACCCACACTATCGCTTGAATTACCAATCCGGCTGCGTGTAAGGCTCTGCCTTCTCCAGTACGAATCGTTTATTAAAGCCTGCCACGAAAAAGCAGCACTAACGTATTGATACAGTTCATTTCTGTCGGTATCAAACACCATTAACCCGTTTGGCGGTGTATTAATGGAAATGCGCTGTAAGGTTGTCATTCTTGGAAAAAGCACTCCTTTGCTGGTGCTGCTGATGTCAAGTAATGCATCTACATTAGGTGTGGTGGTACCAATGCCAACGTTTTGTGCAGTTGTCATTTGACAGGCTATAATCATTAATAACGGAAAGAAAATCTTCTTCATAGCAGGTTGTTTTTATTACAACTCAAAGATGAAAAAGAAGCGAAGGCAGGGCAATAGCGAAATGGGGTGAATTACTGAATGGTTAATGGTGAATAGTCAATTGGGGTAAGACTGTATAGGACTTGTAATAGAGAAAATAATATCTCAGGCTATACGATCTTATCTCTTATGGCCAGCGAAACGGCTTCGGTA
>JAEUVL010000266.1 GCA_016786965.1 Chitinophagaceae bacterium | reverse complement strand
TTGCGGGCAATGTTCACCTTGCAGAGAAGGGACAGGCTGGATGGAAAAAATATTATTGAAAATAGAGAACGGGCAAGGCAAGATGAGTGATATTGATTTGCTTTGGGATATACAACGGAAGATCGAAGGAAATACGATTTGTCCATTGGGTGATGCGGCCGCATGGCCGGTAGCAGCAGCGATACGGCATTTCAGAGATGAGTTTGAATGGCATGTAAATAATCCGGATGATTGTTTGAGAAAGAACTACGGATTAGCTCGATATGCTGACCCGATATACATACCAGCAACAGCATAACATACGAAGGAATTATAAATATGGCTGAAGAGATAAAAACATTTAAAGTAACCATAGACAACATCACTATCGATGTTGCACCGGGAACGTCTATACTAACTGCGGCAAGGCAAATTGGTGGTGATGTAACGCCGCCTGCCATGTGCTTTTACAGTAAGCTGAAAGGCAGCGGTGGTAAATGCCGTACCTGCCTGGTGGAAGTGGCTGCTGGTTCTACCGCAGACCCAAGACCAATGCCAAAACTCGTAGCATCATGCCGTACTAATGTTATGGATGGCATGATCGTAAAAAATATTACCAGCGAAAGAGTGCAAGATGCAAGAGCAGGTGTGGTGGAATTTTTGTTGTTGAACCACCCATTAGATTGCCCTATATGCGACCAGGCGGGTGAGTGCCACTTACAGGATTTAGGTTATGAGCATGGTAAAGAAGGTACCCGTTACGAATTTAAAAGAAGAACGTTTGAGAAAGAAGATATAGGTCCTTATATACAACTGCACATGACAAGGTGTATTCTTTGTTATCGTTGTACCTATGTGGCCGACCAGTTAACGGATAACAGGGTGCATGGCATTCTGGACAGAGGTGACCATGCAGAAATATCTACCTATATTTCAAAAGCGATTGATAATGACTTCAGCGGAAACATGATTGATGTTTGTCCGGTCGGAGCATTAACAGATAAGACATTCCGGTTTAAAAACAGGGTATGGTTTACCAAGCCGGTAGATGCACATCGAGTATGTGATAATCCAAAATGCTGCGGTAAGGTAACTTTGTGGCAAAGAGGAGATGATGTGTTAAGGGTAACATCAAGAAAAGACGAGTGGGGAGAAGTGCAAAGTTATGATGGCAAGCCGGGCTGGATCTGTAACACCTGCCGCTTTGATAAAAAGAAAGCCAGCGACTGGGTGATTGAAGGCCCAACAAAAGTGAGCAGACATTCAGTTATCTCACAAGGACATTATGTCGGTTTGCAAAAACCA
>JAEUVL010000227.1 GCA_016786965.1 Chitinophagaceae bacterium | reverse complement strand
TCTGTCAATTGGGCGGCATCCATCGGGTTGGGATATGCTTTTTCTACTTTGTAGAGCATACAGCTGCAATAGTCATTTGCTTTATCGGCGGCCATGCCTGCTTTTTCGGCTGATCCTGTACAATTGGTCATGAATACCTCCCGCTCTTCGGTGGACCAAAAACCATAGAGGCAATCTTTTATATCTTTTAGCCATGCCTCCGACCCCATATCGGCCTCGGTGATTTTTGCGGCATCTTCAATGCTGGGGTATTTCTTTTCCACCTTTTCCTGCATGCAATAGCAATAAAAGCGGGCGGAATCTTCGCTCATGGCATACTTTGCTTCATTTACACATTCTTTCAGAAAAGCATACCGTTCGGAAGAAGGCCAGCCTTTTTTTTCACCTGTTTGCTGGGCAAAAGAATAAGTGACGGAGAGCAGTGTTACGATCAGTGTGGTAAGTAGTATTTTTTTCATGCTGTAAAATACGACTTAGCTGTTTACCGACTGCATAAACGCTACCATGTTTTCAGGTTTTGTTGGGTGAACTGCCATTCAGGTGTAGTAATGTCCTTTTCATTGGTCACTTCATACCAGGGGCTGCCGGTTTCGCTCTGCGGATTTACCAGCACATGCATATCCTGCGCCGGCTGGTATCCCTGTACCATCATATATACTTTTTTACCGTTTGCATTTACTGCGAGGTCCACCACTATCATGGCATGGCCGGGAAACCCTCCCTGCACGAGCACATCACCGGCCTTTATATTATTAAAATCGGGAACGCTGGTCAATTGCTTTTCCAGGGAAGCAGATCCGCACCAGCCAAATACAGTTTGCAGGTACCTGTCAAAAGCCGGCCGGTCGTTGCCCCGCTCCCATTTGTACCATTTGCCAGTGTAGTCCATGAAAGCGATCTCGTTGTATTTCTTGTGGCTGAATAAATATTCTGCCCGCAGCCGCATTACCACATCGGCACACTGCTGCAGGTCCTGCTTGCCGGTGGGTATATCCACCACGGCATATTGTGCGGCCTGGTTTCTTTTCTTAGTTCCATTATACAGGTACACTGTTTTCTCCTTTTTCAGGGGTATTGTTCTGGCCCATTCATCAAAGCTGCCTGCACCGGCGGGCACTCTTTTATATCCTTCAGGAACGGGTATCTCACCGATGGTCTTATAATAAGTAGCCGGAGCATCTGTGGTGGTATTGTCTTTCACGGTGGTTGTTGTCTGCTGGTCGCTGCTCTGCCCGCAGGCCACCAGGCAGGAGAGAAAGATGAGTGGTAGTTTTTGCATTATGTTGCTAAGAGTGGTGGCGGGGGATATTCCATAATGCGGGGACAGTAGAAAAAAGCTGTATTTTACCATTTCCATTTAAACCTGTTTTATGACCCTGATGCGTAAATCATTACTTACCGGCGCTGTTGCTGTTATTGCAATAATTGCGGGCTTTATCTTTCTGCTGAAAGGATGCCTG
>JAEUVL010000164.1 GCA_016786965.1 Chitinophagaceae bacterium | reverse complement strand
GGCAGGTTGCCATCTATATCTTTATACAACTCTGAATAATCTTTGGAAAATGTCTTATCCAGGTTAAGGTCAATATTGAAATCACGGAAGGGGCTTAACTGGGCGGTTATATTCATCCGCTGGTTATAGCGCTGCCGTATCATTTCGCTTACGAGAGAGTCTCTTGAAAGCAATCCTCTCGCTCCAAAATTATTGATCCAGTTGGTATCGGGCTGGTAACCGAAGATAAAGCCGAACCCGGGCTCACTGCTTTTTGGATTATACCCGAGCACCTTAGTGCTGTCCATATAACCGGGCAGGGTGGTGCCCATGTCTTCGGTGTATTGAATTCCTACTCTTTTTAATGAAGTAAGCAACCGCAGGAAGAATTTAGGTACATTACTGATCTCGGGCAGCTCATTAGGATTCTTCTTCTCTTTTACTTTCTTCACCTTTTTCACCTTTGGCTTTTTGATCTTAATGATCTTGCCTTTCTTGTTACGTATCGTATCCGGTTTGGCTGCGGTGGGATTGGCGTCTTGCTGGTTCAGCTGTTGCTGTTGTTGTCCCTGTATCTGGGGATTGCTGTTTCCATTGTTTTTATTATTCTTTCCTTTACCACCGGTTTTGTTATCTCCGTCATTTTTCCCGCCACCAGTTTTGCCGCCGCCAGCACGGTTGCCACCGGGTTGCGGAGGAGCATTGGTATTAACGGCCCGCAGGAACCTCCATTTGTTATAGAGTTCTTCAAACTTAAATTCACCGTTGATGGTCCTTGTTTGCGTGTTACCAAGAGTGTTACCAAGATTTACAGAATCAGTCCTTGCTAATAAGGACCCCGCCAGCCAGTTATATTTGGTGTTATAACTTGCCCGGATAGAGGTCCAGTCGAGCAATGGTATTTTATTAGTAGGCAGGTTGTAATTAATGGTCACATCCTGGCTATAGTCGGTATTACGGCCGCCTTTAAACACATTGTCACGAACAAAGCTTTTCTTTTCTTTTGTATCGATGCGTCCAGCTGGTTCATCTATACGGGCCCTGTTAGTGGCGCTAAAGTCGATGGTAATGGAACGGGTAAGGTTCCATTGCATGATGTAATACCTGTCGAACGTAAAATACTTGTTGTAGGTCTCTGGTATTTTGTAAGGCCCGCCGCCTACATTTCTCGGGCGGGTGGCGCCAAACTGCCGGAAGATATCTGCCTTGAACGACAACTGCGATGGCGCATAGTTAAAGTTCACATCTTTTATCAGCGACAGCCATTTTGAATTTGATTTGATCAGCTTTCTGAATGGCTCAAACGGTTTTGTTTGTGGTGCATAAGTATACCCAATTGCTCCACGGGTGCGGCGCAGCTCATCTCTTTCTATCAGCGGGTTGTGGCTGAGCGTTTGTATATACGAATAGTTGAAATCAAA
>JAEUVL010000102.1 GCA_016786965.1 Chitinophagaceae bacterium | reverse complement strand
GGGCCGTGGTCACAGTTGTATTGAATTCTAAAATATTTGCAGCAGTAGTATTGGTGCCAAAACCCCACTTGGTCACTGCCGTATTGCCAAACACCATACTGTTGCTCTGGGTAACAGCAGCATTATAACCAAGGGCAGTGGAATTATCAATGGCTGCGCTGGCCGACACACTGGCCCCGATCAGTGTATTCTGATCACCGGTAGTGGTGCCACCTGTTGTATGACCTATAAAAGTGTTGTTGGCACCGGTTGTCAGGTTATTGCCTGTCAGGTATCCGAACAATGCGTTGTTGAACCCGGTACTTACATCATCACCGGTGAAAGTGCCCACCGCTGTGTTCTGGCTGCCACTGTTAGTGGAAGCCGCCGGAGCAACATTTAAAAGAGAACGGTATCCGATAGCTACGTTGTTGCTTAAAATGGCTGATGTAAAATTCAGGCTGGCCAAAGCCGATTCACCTATAGCTATATTCTGGCTGGCAACGGTGTTTGATTCCAGTGCATTGCGGCCAATGGCAACATTTATGGTACCAGTAGTATTATCACGCAGGGCACGGCTGCCGATGGCCAGGTTATTGTTGCCGCTGTTCAGGTACAGGGCGCTGTCGCCGATGGCCAGTATGCCAGTGGCCGTTGCCGATGAGCGGGCCGCCATAAACCCGATAGCAGTATTATTACTGGCAGTCGTATTGGAGGCCAGCGCCTCACTGCCGATAGCAGTATTATTGCTGCCGCTGCTGTTGGCTACCAGCGTTCCGCTTCCTATACCAGTATTTTTCGCACCGGTCTGGTTCACAGCCAGGGCACGGTAGCCTACGGCACTGTTACTGTCAGCAGTATTTACCCGGTGCAGGGCTTCAAAACCCAGCGCCGTATTATAACTGCTGGTATTGTTGGCAAAAATAAAATTGGCATTGGAGATTGTTCTTGCACCTACGCCGGTGTTGAAACTTCCCCTGTCTACTTTACTACCACTCTGCGCCCCGACAAATGTATTCGCTGTTCCATCTTTATTGGTTTCCATACTGAAATAACCAATAGCGGTATTGGCATAAGGGCCGCCCGATAAAAACGGTGAAGTGGTGGTGGTATCGCTGCTCAGCGCAAAGGGACCGATAGCCACATGGCCATCGCCTTCACGGTTCACGGCTAATGCACTTTTACCAACCGCCACATTTTGCGCTCCATTGCTCAGTAACTGTAATGCATTGGCACCTACCGCAACATTCTGGCTGCCGGTGGTGTCGGTAAGCCCGGCCTGGTATCCTAAAAAAACATTATCGTCTGCGGTGCGCAGGTTTTGCCCGGCACTGGCACCCAGTGTGCTGTTATTATTGGCATTACTGGCCCCTAAAGAATTACTGCCACCCAACCGGCCCACCAGGGTATTGTTAGTACCGGTGTTCATATACGAGCCACTGGCATTGCCGAGAAATGTGTTGTTGCTCCCCGTGGCATTGGCACCTGCATCTTTACCCACATAGCTGTTGAAACTGCCGCTTATATTGGCAAGCCCTGACTCATCGCCTACAAATATGTTCTCTGTACCGGTAGTATTGCTTCGTCCGGCGCTGCTGCCCAGGGCCAGGTTGTAACTGCCTGTTGTATTGGAAAAAAGTGCCTCTGCACCCATAGCTGTATTGTTCAGCCCATTCAGGGCAGATGAGGGATTGTTGCTGAACAATGCTTTATACCCGATAGCAGTATTATTGGTAAAATGATTGCCGCTGCTCACCAAAAAATTATTGCTGAACAAGGCCGAATCACCCACAGCCACGTTTCGGCTGGCGGAAAAATTTCCTTGCAGTGCCGATACACCAATAGCCACATTGTTCACACCCCTGCGGTTTACAAACATGGCCATGTGGCCAATAGCGATATTACCATTTGCTGCCGTATCGTTGTTCAGGGCGTTGCTGACGATAGCAATTTTATTATTCCCCCTTGTATTGCTGGAAAAGGCAAAATAACCGATGGCAATATTGTTTTGTCCGCCAATATGCCCGTTACCGGCATTAGTCCCAAGCATAACGTTCCCAATGCCTGAAGTATCCTGAAAAAGAGAATTTACACCAACTGACACATTGCTAAATCCCCGTTTCATATTTAATGCGCTGCTATGGCCCACCGCCGTATTAAAGTC
>JAEUVL010000068.1 GCA_016786965.1 Chitinophagaceae bacterium | reverse complement strand
TACTGAACCAACTGAACCCTTATTCAGGTTTTCGTCCGGATCTCGCTGTAGTGATACAACGGTTGCAATCAGCACAAATAGAATTGCAGGACATTGCAGATGATGTGGACCGCATCAGCTCTCATATTAACTATGACCCGGAAAAGATCGAACAACTGAATGAACGTTTATCGAAAGGTTATAAATTGCAAAAGAAGCATGGTGTAAATTCTACAAATGAACTGATCGCCATACAAAAGCAATTAGCGGAAAAATTGCAGGCCGTATTGAATATTGAAGAGGCTATCCGGCAAAAGGAAAATGAATTTATACAGACTGGCAATGCCCTGGCTCTGCTATCAGAAAAGATCTCATCAAACCGGCGCAAACAGATCAAACCGTTAGAAGATAAAGTAAACAAATTATTGGCGCAGGTAGGAATGCCTAATGCTAAACTGAAGGTGGATTTGAGATCTGTCGAGTTTACTCCGTCCGGTACCGATGCAGTGGAGTTTTTATTTGATGCTAATAGGAGTGGTCAATTCCAGCCAGTCCGAAAGGTAGCCAGTGGCGGCGAACTCAGCCGGTTGATGCTCTGTATAAAATCACTGGTAGCCCAATCAATTGATCTGCCTACGATGATCTTTGATGAAATAGATACAGGTATTTCTGGTGAAGCCGCAAGACAGGTAGGTATTATTTTGAAAGAACTGGCCGCAAAACGGCAGGTGATCTGCATCACTCATCAGCCACAGATAGCCGGTAAAGCAGATGCACATTTCTTTGTCTATAAGCAAATAGTAAAAGATGCTGTAAAAACGAATATCCGTCTGCTTACAACGGATGAAAGAATAACCACCATTGCCCAAATGTTAAGTGGTGAAAAACCTACCGCAGCTGCGTTGGAAAATGCCAGGGAGATGGTAATGAACTGATTTTTTAGCCGTCGATCAGCTTTCAACAATTGTTTTTAAGGAAATAAGGGTAGTCAGCAATCTTCTATTTATCACGGACCTGGTGCTGAAAAATTCCCGGCTGGTATTTCCCCTTCGTGTATCACTTAGTAAAGTTTCTATTCCTGCGTAGTTATGCAAACTATCGCTGTTGTTATTGCTTCGGAAATACACGGCATTGGCATTTGCTGCACGGTTGTTGTGATACTATTAACAGCAAGTTCGAATCCGTACAACTAAAAATCCTACTTTATGAAAACGCCAAGATCGTTGCTGCTTTTTAGCATGGTATGTTTATCTTTTTGTCTGGAGGCACAAGTACAGTGGTATCAAAACCAGGATGGTATCAATCCACCGCCTGGTGGTACTTTCAGTTCCTCGGTTCGTTCATTCACCGCTAATTCATTTGTGGCCAGCTACCAATGGAGCAGCGAAAATGAAACGTACTCCTGGAAAATATCCAAGTCGCACATTAACGGTACAGAACAAAAACGTTTTTTTCTAAGCGGTACATGGGCTAATGTGGAAACCAGGGTCGGGCGGTATAATTCACTCTATGTGTTACTGAAAAGTTTTCCGCTGGAAGGCAATGCTGTATTTAAATTATATAAGCTGGATACAAACCTGGTGGTAAAAGCACAACGCCAGATCGTATTACCCAACAATTTCTCCATCTTCAACATTAATGGTTTTGAACTGGACCGCACAGATAATCTGTACCTGACAGGCGATGGACAATATCCTTCAGGCACAGATTTTATCCCGGCCTCCTTTGTCATGAAGATGGATAAATACCTTGGTGTAAAATGGAAAAGTATCGATACTGTAGCTACTTCTTTTGCTTACTTACAGGTAGATCAGTCTGGCAGGGCAATAGTGATAGAAGATTTTTATACTTTCTTTCCGGAGATCAAGATCAGGAAGTACAGTGCTAATGGTGTTTTGTTAAATACCCGCAGGCTGGAAACAGACCCCGGAAGGTTTAACTTATTATTCAAACTTGACGATGAAGGGAATCTGTTCTTGTACGGAGGTAAGTCAATTGGAGATACTGCACAGGGAATGTTTTTGTATAAATTATCCAAGAATAATGGGAATGTCATTTACAATAGAACACATTTTGTGGCACAGGGATTTCAGCTATGCGACCTGGCTCTTGATAATAATGGACGTATTTTCAGTCTCACTGCGCAATACTTAGCCAGCGGGGAGCAGCAGTGTGTGATAAGCCGTATCAATCCTTCTGCCGGAAATCTGCACTGGAGCAGATCATACCAGTATTCTACCGATAGTTGCGTGATGACAAAATTGGTGGTCGACGAATCGGACCGCTTCTATGCATTAGGTGAGAGAAGAAACAGCTCCTATCTTTCCAGGGGCCTGGTGATGCGGATAAAAAAGAACGGTCAGCAGGACGGAGGATTTAATGGTCCCGACAGTGTGGGGTACCAACGATCACATGTGCTGGTAGGAGGACTTACAGATCGCCAGGGGCAATTAATTACAATAGGAAATACCAACGATTTTGATCCCTACACTTACAACAGTACTTATTTCCGGGCGTTTGCCGTTCGCTTCGGCCAGGGTCGGAATAATCACGGCTGTGATGATAAAGGAGTGAGCGAACCAGCGGAAGCCATCACTGGTAAAGGTCTGGAAGAAAAGCCGGAAGATGTATTACAGGTAAGCAAATTAGTGGTATATCCAAACCCGGTACAAAACGAATTGAATATAAACAATATCAATAATGAAGACTTTGATCAGCTAAGCATTTACAATATGCAGGGTGCTTTGCTGCAAAAACAGGCAATAAAAGGAACTACGGCCCGGATGGATATCACTTCTCTTACCGACGGCGTATACCTGTTGGTGCTTCGCTCATCGGTAACGATGAAGGAGAAGAGTGTAAAGTTTGTGGTAAGTAAATAGAACTTTTCTTGGCAAGCAAGCTTCAAGCCGTTTATAACGGCCTGAAGCTTGCTCTAATTTAAGGGCAACCTGAATATTCTGGCTTTGGGGCCAGGTTTAAAAACTTTCGGGGATTACATCTGGCTATTTGGTCAAAATCTTCTACCTCCAGCCCACCCATCATATCAGCAAGCATATTCTTATCACTTTTATGATTACGGACTACAAAGAAATCAGTGCCATAAAGCACTTTGTGGCGTAACTTTTTATTTTGCAATGTCTGCTTCAGGAGCGGCAGTATTTCGGCATCTGCATGAAGAATATAGCTGATGTCTGCATATACATTATCGTGTTGCAACATCATACTGCTGATGATTGAATACCAGTCGGTGAATTTCCAGAGTTGTTCCGCTTTACCAGGTGCTTTTGTTGCAGGATCATTTGCCTGGTTAATGAAATCAATTCCTTTGTCCGGCTTTTTAGCGAGTTGCGCACTATGCTTGAAGCGGTCTTTTTCAAAATATCTCAGCCATTCATCGCCACCGCCATAGTGGCCGAAGCATATCTTCAGATCATCAAGGCCACGGGTTACTTCAGCGCTTTTGCCGTCTGCTGACGGAGTAAAACCAAAAATCATCCTCAGGTTATCTTTAGTTCGTTCATCACTGGCTTTACTTATAGCGATTTCTACGGCTTTGACCAGGAATTCTTTCTTTAGCAGACAAAGAAAATTCATGGGGTGAGTAAAATTGGCACAGAATTCATCATTCTTTGTTTGTGGCAATAGCATATTGGCAAAGGAGTCGGTACTTATTTTTTTTTGGTCTTCCTTTTTTACGATAGTAACAAGTTCCTGGAAAATAGGATGATAATCCCAGTCTCTATCTTTTTTTCCGCGGTAATACATCGGCCCCCGCACACAATGGGTAAGGATGGGAAGGTTTTCCTGCTCAGCATATTTCCACAGTGGCAGTAATAATGGATCGAATGGATAATAGCCAAGAGCAGGGTATATTTTAAACCCGCTGAATTTGGGTACAGATACCTCTTTTTCTTTGCCTTTCTCTTTGCCCTTTTTTATTTCTTTTTTGAATGTGTGCCCTTCGATATAATCTTTGATGAAACAGGGGAGCAGGTTTACTTTGCCGTCTTTTACTTCATAATTAAAATAGCCAGCCCCTTCCGCCGCAATACGACGGGGGTCTACAAATACAAAGGGATAAATATTTTCCTTGCCGGCCCGTATTTCAGCCAATTCCTGCATTTGCTCTTTATAGGTTTTGGGAGGCTTACCTGCATCCATATATTCCATGTCCATGGGCAGGATCACGAAACCTGAATTTTCCGGGTACTGGTCTTTCAAATCACTAAGCGTACGGGACTGTTCCTCATGAAAGGCGAAGCGGCCTATGGTCAAATAGCGTTCGATCAATTGCTTGGTTTGTTTTCCGGGCAATTTGCGCAGCACAGAGATTGTATTTTTAGCAATGAACCAAAGCAGGTTTCGGCCGGATTGAAAGAAGCCCATTACAGCAATTAGCATAAGGCCCTGTACCCACCAGCGGGTTGGATGGAGCAGTACATAATAGTCGGATAAAAAACGGTGTAGTGAATTTAACTGGCGTTCTGTCCAGCAAGGATCTGTTTGCGATATAGTAAACATCCGGTGGCCTATCAGTTCAATGATCTGCAGCGTCAGATACCAGCCTGCAGCATTGTGAAGAATGAATCGGATGTAATTGTTTTTAAATTTCCTGTCCCACTCAAAATTCTTACGGGCTTTTACATTAGCCGTACCATCGAAGCGTTCTGTATCTTTTTTACGGTAATGACGTCGCATGATCTTAAAGATCCACCTGAAATTGACCCATTTGTAAAAAGGAGATATGACTATGGATTTTGCCAGGTAAGGTGGTACATGATCACCGGTAAAAATATGCGCATGGCAATTAATGATCGGGTACTTTTCTTTCTCAGGCAATGCGGGTATACCATCGCTTACAGGTGGTGTAGCTTCCTCATTCATGCGTCTTTGTTTTATAGCTAAAAGTTATAACTTAATTATTCAGGAGCATGGTCGCCGCCATGCCGTGTTTCCACCAATGCCCTTACAGCGGCTATTACTTCCGGTTTCTTCACATTTTTCCCGGGACATTTATGGGTTGTTTTGGGATCCTCTTTATGCAGCCGTATAGTGGCAGGGTCAAGCCCCAGCACGGCAGAAAGACTGGCCATGGCGGCTATCGTATTTTGATTTACTGCCAGTCCCCGGCCGGTTTTGAAATCATCAGTTTCATAATTGCCCAGCATTTCAATGCCAATAGCCAGTTTGTTCCAGGAAGGGGAGTGGATACCGGACATCGTAAGAGGCGTAAATACCCATATCTTTTTATCATCAATAAAAAGATGCGGGCCGGCACTCCATTTTTTTTGGTCACGGAAGAAGCTCACAAAGTTCAGCATGTGCTGTTTAGTAAAACCATTGGGTCGTTGCGCCAGCGTAGGCGTGGCGGTATTATGCAATACGAGGAAAGAAGGCCGCCAGGCGTTCCATTGCAGGGAATGGCAATACGCATCAAATTGTTCAGGGCTGAAACTTAGTCCAACAATTGGTTTCCAGTTTGGCATACAAAAAAGTTTAGGTTAAGGTATAATGGTTGACGAAAGCTATTTCTTTTACACTACTGTACGCCGCACATTCACCAGTTTATTCAGCATATCAAACCAGAATGGAGCACCCATGGAAATACAGCAGGCGCCGATGGTCCAGCCGATGATCATCAGCAGGATATTAATAAGGGGGTTGCTGCCCGGTTTTCCACTTGTTTCTGCTTTCAGCGAATCCCCCTTCCACCCCAGCGGCAGGCCGGTGGAATCAAGCTGGCTTACCAGCGACCGCATAGCAGCGGAATTCTTTTTGGTGTAAACACCAGCTAAGCTATCGAGGACGGTTGCCTTTTCTGCCAGTATTTTTTTCTTGCCATCGAGAGTCGTGTCAGCATCTAATTGTTGCTGGTATATGCTGTCTATGTTTTTGCTGATGGAATTAAAACTGCTGGTGTAGTATTGAGTAACAGCATCAGGTTTGTCCACTACTCTTTCCGCCATAGCTACAAGACTGGTTCGGAGTTCCCCGTCCGTATATATTTTTTTGGCCAGTTTGATCACATTAATATTAAAGATGAGGGTAAGCGCCACGGCAATGATGCGGATGGATATGATGATATGTGATTCGTACCAGCCGGACACTCTTTTCATGTACCCGTTGAACCAATCTTCTATCTTTTGTTGAAGTTCTTGCAGAGTGGAAGAAGTATCGAGCAGGTTTTTAATTACCGCATAGAGATTGCCTTTGCTGTCCACAAATTTTTGCAAACCTGCCCTGATATCATCTAAAGAAGTAGTTTGAGAGACGGTTGCGGTGTTATCTTTATTGGCATCAGCCTTTGCGGCAATAAGGTTCATCACAGCCAGCGCAAAGTTGGCCGCAGGAATATAGCTGGGCAGGGTATTGTCATTCAGGTTCTTTTTAAGGCTTTGTATCTGGGGGTGATTATAGAAGTCTTTTGTGGTATCGGTATCATTTTGAGGCAACGCTTTCAGCAGTTGCATGCGGCCTTCCAGTTTTTCTCCGTCGAATAATTGCCACATGGATTTCCAGAGCATCTTACTGCGGTATTTCAGGTTTACCGCAATTAATTCCTGGATAACATAGGTGACAATACTGAAGATAAAAAAGATAAGGACCAGGGAAATGCCCGTTTCGAGTACCGCATTCATGGTTAATGGTTTAGTTGGTTCATGTCTTATATAAAAAAGTAGCTATTGCCTTTCAACATAGCAGGGATAAAAGCATCGATAGCATCCGTTATTTCAAGATAAGCATTCAGCGGGCAGGGAGTGATAGTAAATATCTGCTATTGACAGGAGAAAAGCAATAACCTGTTTTGGGTATTTTGAGGAGAGGATAAGAATGATTATGGCGTGTGTTTTTCAATTTGCTCTGCGGTAGGCCGAAAGAATTGAAAACCATGTTTGGCTGCTATTTCTGCCCCCTTTAAAGCTAACGGGTCGGCCCTGTTCCAGGGTTGTACAACTGCATGGGTGGTTAAAAATTTCAATGAAGGCACTTTGGCTTTGAGATGCGCCAGTAATTCATTCAAAGCAGCAATTTGTTTGGCAGGGTATGGCTCAGGATTGTTTTTTCGTTGAATGTTGGCCAGCGAAATGCCAATAGAAGATTTATTGATCCCAAGTCCACCGGGTGCGGGAATGGTGGAGCCGACATGAAATGCATGTCGGTTATTTGCGACACATTGATAGATAATAGGTTCTGTGTTTTCTGCAGTAGCTGTTTTAGCAGAATCTCTTGCATCCCGGGTAATGATATAATGATAGCTAAGCCCCACACTTCGCAAATGGCTGATACTGCTTGCTGCTGTTGCCCCTGCCGTAGCATGGAGTACTATTAACACAGGTTGGTTTTGCCGTTGGCGGGAAGCAAGCGGGGATGGAAGGAGTTGGATGTTCATAATGATTGGAATATATTAATTTAGAAATCAAATCATTGAGTTTAGAAATTGGCTGGAGTTATTTCTTAAAATTGAATAGCTCCAAAATATTAGGATGAGAAAATATGATTGATACTTAAAGGAAAACTTGAGCTAACTTTTATTAGTAAATATTATTATGATGTAAAGTTGGTATTAGTTAATCACCTAAGTTCGCTGT
>JAEUVL010000062.1 GCA_016786965.1 Chitinophagaceae bacterium | reverse complement strand
TGTAAACGTTTTGAGCGGTATGTTTGACCAGTGAGCTTTTCAACTCCTGCAATTCTTGTAATATGTTGTCTTTCTGTGTCATGTTGAACCTCAATTCAGACGCTGTTGAATGACCAAAGTTTAATGATTTAGCATATAATCCTCAATTTTTTTGACCGCATGATGGTAGCTTGCTTTTAGTGCACCTTCGCTGGTCTCAAGTACCCGGCTCATTTCCTCATATGGCATTTCATCATAATAACGAAGACCAAATACAACTCTTTGCTTTTCAGGTAATTGCTGTATGGCAAGCTGGAGTTTCCATTCTATTTTCTGCGAATCAAAGTGCTTATCGGCCTTTATCTTATTACTCAGCCCGGATTCCACATCATTCAGGCTTACAGATGTCCTTTTTTTCTGTTGTTCCAGGTAGGTGAGGCATTCATTGGTAGCGATCCGGTAAAGCCAGGTATATAACTGGCTGTCTTCCCGGAAATTAGCCAATCCATTCCATACCCTGATCAAAACATTCTGCAACACATCATTGGCGTCTTCATGTTCTATTACCATCCGGCGTATATGCCAGTACAGTTTTTCCTGGTATTTGCGAATAATGCTGGTATAGGCTTTTTCCTTTGTATCAGGGCTGCGAAACTGCACCAGCAGTTCGCTGTCATTCGGTGTTGTCAGGGACATAGGTTGTCGGGCTTTGGGTGACTTAGAATATTGGGAACCGGTTTTGTTTAATATCAGTAAGGTACTAAAATAAAAAAGCAGGTCCAATTTTGGAAGAACCTGCCTTAATTCCTTTTAAAACTCTAAGGGAATAGTTTACTTTCTGGCCAATACCTTTTCTGCGGCTGTCACAATATCCGGAATATCAAGACCGTATTTTTTTAATAATTGTACCGGGGTTCCACTCTCTCCAAAAGTATCTTTTGTCCCTACATATTCTATTGGAACAGGAAAGTTCCTTGCTGCACACTGTGAGATGGCATCACCCAATCCGCCAATGATATTATGTTCTTCGGCAGTCACCGCACATTTCGTTTTGCGGAGAGAATGCAGCACGGCTTCTTCATCCAGCGGTTTGATGGTATGAATATTTATCACTTCCACACTAATACCCTTTTCCTGTAAGATAGCGCCAGCCTGGATGGCATTCCATACCAAATGGCCGCAGGCAAAAATGGTAACATCAGTTCCCTCAGAGAACTGCTGAGCTTTACCGATCTCAAAAGGTCTGTCAGAAGTGAAAATTGGCCAAACAGGGCGGCCAAACCGAAGATACACAGGCCCCTCATGCTCAGCGATCGCTTCTGTGGCTGCTTTTGTTTGTGCATAATCGCAGGGAACGATCACTGTCATGCCTGGCAGCATTTTCATCAGGCCAATATCTTCTAATATCTGGTGCGTGGCTCCGTCTTCGCCAAGTGTTAGTCCGGCATGGGAAGCACATATCTTCACATTTTTTCCGCTGTAAGCAATGGACTGGCGTATCTGATCGTACACCCTGCCGGTAGAGAAATTGGCAAAGGTGGTGGTAAATGGGATTTTACCGCCTATCGTCAGCCCCGCTGCGATGCCCATCATATTGGCCTCTGCAATACCCACCTGGATAAAACGCTCCGGAAATTCTTTTATGAACTGGTTCAGTTTTAATGAACCGGCCAGGTCGGCAGTAAGGGCAACCACATTGGAGTTTTTGCGGGCCGCTTCCACGATCCCATCACCAAATCCACTGCGGGTATCCTTGTTTCCTGTTGATTGAATTTCCTTTAAAGACATAGTGTGTATTTGAATAAGTGGGGCAAATGTAAGCTAAGAGGATAAAAGAGAAAAGCAGAAAAGAGAAGAATACAGGTGAAATAGGTTTTTAAGAAGAGACGGCGTTCCGGAAGTTTCTATTTACCTCATTTTTTTCTGGATATCTGAGCTCAATTAAGCTCACCTGCCTGGCTGTTAAATACTGTTTCATCCGCTTTCAACCGGATCTCCCATTTCCAGGCAGTGGCCATGATGTCTTCCAGGGAGAATCTCGGTTGCCAGCCTAGCTGGTTTTTTGCTTTATCATTATTGGCATAAATAGCCACAATATCTCCAGGCCGGTGCGGCCCGATCTCATAATTCAACTTGACAGAACTTGTCTTTTCAAAAGCATTAATAGCTTCCAGTACTGTTACACCAGTACCGGTACCCAGGTTAAAAACTTCGCAAAGACCATTGTTTTTTTCTTCCTGTAGGTATTTTAATGACAGGGTATGTGCATTGGCAAGATCACACACATGAATATAGTCCCGGATACAAGATCCGTCACGGGTAGGGTAATCAGTACCAAATACCATCATCCTGGGAATACGGCCAATGGCTGTTTGTGTAATGGCAGGCACAAGGTTCTGCGGTTTGCCCATTGGCATTTCGCCAATAACGGCTGAGGGATGTGCGCCGGCAGGATTGAAATAACGCAGTAAAATGCAATGGGTGCCGGAGCTTTTTGCAAACTCACTGATGATCTGCTCACTCATTTGCTTGGTATATCCATAAGGTGATTCTGCAGGCTTAGGGGCCGTATTTTCTGTGACAGGCATCTCAGTCGTGTTTCCATATACCGTGCAGGAGGAAGAAAAAACAAAATGTGGTATTTGAAACTCCTGCACACATTTCAGCAGGTTCACCAGCGAAGTAAGATTGTTTTCAAAATACAGTAAAGGGTTTTCTACCGATTCGCCGACTGATTTGTAGGCTGCAAAATGTATGATACCGATAATATCCTCATTTTCCTGGAAGATGGCAAAAGTGTCATCAAAATTGCAGAGATCAACCTTATAGTTCTTTACTTTCCGGCTGGTGATCAGTTCCACGCCTTTTAAAATGGTCGGGTTTGACCGGGAGTTATTATCCACCGAAATAACATCATACCCGTGTTCTATCAGGTCTACAATAGTATGAGAGCCAATGTAGCCGCAACCGCCTGTTACTAATATTTTAGCCATAAAAAAATTCCTGACAAAAATCAGGAATTTTTTATTCAAATAAGTTATTTATCAATTTAGAAAAGACGTACAACAAAGTACACTCCGGCAGCCAGCAGGCCACTGATAGGAATAGTAAGCACCCAGGCCCAGATCAGGTTAAAAGTAACACCCCATCTTACGGCAGAAAGTCGTTTGGTGGCACCCACACCCATAATGGCCCCGGTAATTGTATGCGTGGTGCTCACCGGTATTTTCAATGCTTCTGTTACAAATAAGGTTACTGCTCCTGCTGTTTCAGCTGCCACTCCTTCAAAGGGGGTCACTTTGGTGATCTTGGTACCCATTGTCTTTACAATTTTCCATCCACCGCTCATCGTTCCGAGACCGATCGCTGCATAACAGGCTATTGGTACCCAATTAGGCATCTGGCCGAACTCGGTAATGTTGCCACCCGCTATCAATGCGGCGGTGATGATACCCATCACTTTTTGTGCATCATTTCCTCCATGACCAATACTGAATGCGGCGGAGGACACTAACTGAAGCCTTTTGAACCACTGGTTGGCTTTATGCGCATTCATACTGCTTAGGTAGAGTGAGAAGCTGGCCATCACCAGGAGTATAAAGGCCAGTAATATCCACTTGAAATTTTTAGAATAAAAAATTACCTGGGCTATATAGCTGTCATAATCCGATTTTGCACCCACTACCTTTTTATCAAACTGCAGATTGGTGGCAAGAAAGATGATGACCCCGACTATAATAAAGACTGAAAATATTTTTGAGGTCCACCCTTTTTTAAAAGAACTCAAGAACCACAATGACATAATAAAAGCCATCAGCATACCAATGACCGGGGCAATAAATATAAAAGCTGCTGTTTTGATAATGATGGGAGAATTAACAGCACCAAACCCACCGGCAGCAATAGCGGCCCCTGCAAACCCGCCAATCAAAGTATGCGAGGAAGAAGAAGGGATGCCAAACCACCAGGTAAGCAGGTTCCAGGTAATGGCTGCTATCAGCCCCGAAAAGATAACGATCATCATATTACCCTGAACTTCGCCTGGTTTTACTGTTTTGGCCACGGTATCAGCCACTCCATGATCTTTGAAGATGAAAAAAGCGATGGAGTTAAAAAGGGCTGCCCAAAGTACTGCCTGGAAGGGTGTCAACACTTTAGTGGAAACAACGGTGGCAATCGAGTTGGCTGCATCATGAAACCCGTTGATGTAGTCAAATATCAGCGCCAATGCTATGATGGTAATGAGAAATGGAGTCATGTTGATGTGCGAATGTGCCGATGTGCTGATGTGCTAATTTGATACTCGCTTTTGAGATCATTAGCAAACTAGCACATTAGCTAATTAGCTAATTAGTTTATGCGTATTTAATAATAATAGACTCTATCACATTACTGGCATCTTCACATTTATCAGTAACGATCTCCATTACCTGGTAGATCTCTCTTTTCTTGATCACCTCTTTGGCATCATCTTCAGTGGCAAATAGTTTCTCGATGCTGAAGTCAAATACATCATCTGCCTGGTTCTCTATGCTGTTGATCTTAACCAATGCTTCGGTGATGTTGCGCATATTTTTCATGTCCCGCAGTTCCACCACGGCAATCTTTACCTGTGCAGCACCTTGTTCTATCAGTTCAGCAAATTTTTGCATACCGGTATCATTAGGGTTTACCCGGTAAAAATTGATCTTCTTACCGGCCGCATAGATATAATCGGCAATATCATCCAAAGAAGTGGCGAGATAGTGAATATCTTCTCGGTCAAACGGAGTAATGAAGTTGCGGCCCAGTTCAGTAAAGAGATTGTGGGTCAGTTCGTCATTTGCATGTTCCAGGTCTTCCAGTTGCGTAATGAGCGCAGCTCTTTTATCAAAATCAGGTTCTGCCACCACGTCTTTTAGTGTGGCCCCCATTTTTTCTACATTATTAGCTACTTTTTCAAAGAGTTCGTAAAAAACCCTGTTCTTCGGCATGAAGATTTTCAGAAAGGAATTAAGTCCAGCCATTAGTTTTTAATTTTAATCCCATCTAAGACGGGATGGTTGCGAAATTACCGGGTACTTGGGTGAGGGTGGCGGAGGTACAGAGAATTAATAATAACTTAATATAGAAATAAAATTAGGTTAACATTTCAATAACAAAGACTTTATATTGCAGCAATTTTAAGCAGTAATCATGATTTGGGCAAAACAAAATCCCGTAAAGCGGCTTTTCCTTTCTTTTTTTGCACTTCTTCCAATGCTTTGTTTTGCACAGTATAACCCGAATAATGGCTTTTTGGACGCTCATTTTGGTAAACCCATCACTTTTTCTTCCAGTGACAGCAGTTTTTCACTTGGAATAGGCGGAAGGATACAAAGTCTGGCAGAGTCCAGGTATGACCTGAATTCAGAGAAAGGCACAATTGATTTTAGTATCCGCCGTCTTCGCCTGAATTTTTCGGGCAATGCCATCAACCAGAAATTCACTTACCGTATCCAGCTTTGTTTTTCTCAGCGGGATGTGTCGTCAGATAACTCTGCTGTACAGAATAATATGTTTTTGAGGGATGCAATGTTGTATTATTCACCTAACAAACACTGGCGGTTTGGATTCGGACAAACCAAACTGCCGGGTAACAGGCAGCGGCAGACATCTTCCGGCAATTTGCAATTTGCGGACCGGTCAAATACCAACGCCTTATTTACATTAGACAGAGACAAAGGATTTTGGATAGTAAATACCATTCGTTCCAAAAAGAAACTGATCGTTAGTAATACGCTGGCTATTACTTCCGGCGAAGGCAGAATTACGTCTGATAAAACAGCCAGGTTATGTTATTCGTTGCGGTCTGAAATATTACCGTTTGGTGAGTTTAGAAACAACGGAGATTATGTTGAATCCGATCTGTATTTTGAGGAAAAGCTAAAACTATCTCTCGGATTTTCTTACAGTTTTAATAATCGAACCAGCAGGGTGGCCGGACAGTTAGGGGAATATCTTTTTAATAACCAACTGGCAGATATTCACTATTACGGCGCTGATATTGTAATGAAGAAAAAAGGCTGGTCTTTTACCGGAGAGTTGTACAGGCGCACTTCAAAAAACGGGATTAGTATCAATCTTTCCAACCCTTCAAAAGTGAATTTCGTGTACAGCGGAACTGGTCTGCTGTTGCAAAGCGGGTACCTCTTTACCAAAAAAGATGAATTGGCTGTACGATATGGCCGTACCGCTCCCGACAAAAACATCAATACCTACACATCGCTGGTCAATGAATACATGTTGGGATACTCCCATTATTTTTTCCGTCACAATTTGAAGCTGCAAACCGATGCTGCTTATTTTAAAGGGCCTGCACAGAAATCACTGCAATGGCGCTTCACGGGGATTGTTACTTTTTAGCGAATACAGGCTCAGGCGGGCCTGCTTAACATTCCGGTAATATTGGAGTCACAATTGCTTAACACGGCGGTAACATGCGGGTAACCTGCCGGGCACACCTTTGCGGGCAAATAACCGAATATGTTTTCCCCGCTGAGATTATTGCTGATTGTGCTGTTTGTTTCGTCTTTTTCCGCTGTTCAGGCGCAATCTATCAAGTTTACCGGTAAAGTAATTAATCAGAAAAATGAACCATTACCAGGTGCCAATATTGTAGTCGAAGGTGCTGGAAAACAGGCGGTGGCCGATATTGAAGGAAAATTCTACCTCACCTTAGAAGCCGGTAAAAAATACACCCTGACCATAACCAATGCCGGGTACGAATCAAAATCAATTACCGACGTAGATGTAACCGCTAACCAGGAAAACTACCTGGAGATAGTATTGCAGGATAAATCAAACTTGGAAGGGGTGTTTCTCAAAAGCTCTTCCCGCAAACTGGAGAACACCGGGGCCCTGCTGACCTTTCAGCGGAGCAACACAGCACTGTCCAGCGGATTGGCAGCAGATTTTATCCGCCGCACACCTGATAAAAATACCGGGGAAGTATTGAAAAGAGTAAGCGGAACCAGTATCCAGGATGGAAAATTTGTTGTTGTTCGTGGACTCAGCGATCGCTATAATTCCGCAGTGATCAATAACGCCCAACTGCCCAGCACTGAGCCCGACAAAAAAGCTTTCTCCTTCGATGTGATCCCCTCTTCCCTGATAGATAATATCATAATCAATAAAACAGCAACACCTGAACTTCCTGGCGAGTTCGCCGGCGGTTTGGTGCAGATCAACACGAAAGATGTACCAACAAGAGACCTCCTGAGCATCGGTGTGAGTATCGGCTTTAATACTCAATCTGCTTTCCAGGATTTTACCAGCAATGAAAGAAATGGAAACGACTGGCTGGGTTTTGATGACAAAACAAGAGGGCTGCCAAAAGGATTCCCTTTAAAAGCACAGACTTACAGGGCTGCCAGCACACAACAGAAAATAGAATGGAGCCGGTTATTCAATAATGATGTGTACAAAGAAAGAACGACTACCGCATTGCCTACCCAAACTTACAGCATTACCTGGGGTAAAAGCAACCGGTTTAAGAATGGCGGCGTACTCGGAACGATCTTTTCCGTACAATACAGGAACAGCATGCTCCGCTACGATGTGGAAAGGAAATTACATCAGCAGGATGGCCTGGCAATCGTAAGCCTGACAGATGAGCAGAATAAATACAGTGTGAATGCGGGAGCAATAGCTAATATCAGTTACATCAAAGGGAAGCATAAGATTTCATTCAAGAACCTTTTCAACCAGTTACTGGAAGACAATTATTACACCCGTAATGGTGTGAATGAAGACAGGGTACAGGATATTAATTTCAGGTCCTCTGTATTAAATCAGCGTTCACTTTACAGTGCACAGTTAGAAGGGGACCATCAACTGACTAAAAGCGGAATTAAACTTCGCTGGAATGGAAACTTTGCTTACAACTGGAAATCACAGCCCGATCTTCGCACTTCTGCCTATAACAAATCGCTGGGTGTAACGGAGCCGTTTAAATTCAATGATGATGATACCCGCCGTTTTTTTAGCGACCTGAAGGATTACAGCTATGGCGCTAACGGTGCTATCACTATTCCGTTTACGTTCAACAAATCAAAGCAAACATTTAAGGCCGGAGGTTCTACATTGATTCGCATCAGGGATTTTCGCAGCCGTTTATTTCAGTATGAAGCAGCTTCACCATCTGCATTTGATCCGACAAAAGAAGAACTGTCTTACGACCAGATATTTGCTACAACAAATATTGGAAATGATGGTTTCGTAGTGGAAGAAACCACCAACAATCAGGATAAGTATTTTGGAGTGTCTGTACTGAATGGTATGTACGGCATGTTTGATAACAAGTTTGGTGAAAGAGTAAGATTGGTTTGGGGAGTACGGGTGGAGAATTTCCAGCAGTTCCTGACCACAAGAGATGTAACAGCAAAAAGAGTGGTGGTGGATACAGAAAAATGGGATGTGTTACCATCTTTTAACTTTACCTACTCTCCTAATACCAAGAACAGCATTCGGGTATCTGGTAGCCGCACGGTGGCCCGCCCTGAGTTCAGGGAAATTGCCCCCTTCTCTTTTTACGATTATGAAGCCAACTATGGCGTGAATGGTAATGTGAACCTGCAACGCAGCTCTATCCTTAACGGAGATGTTCGTTATGAGTTTTATCCAAAAGGTGGCGAAGCAATAACGATCGGAGCTTTCTATAAGTACTTTAATGACCCGATCGAACTCCGTCTTGACCCATCCAGCGTACTCGACAGAAGAAACTACGGGTATGGCAATGCGGACAATGCTTATACACTGGGTGCTGAATTTGAAGTAAGAAAGAACCTGGATTTTGTAAGTAAAAGCCTGGAGAATTTCAGCCTTTTTGCAAACCTCACATATATCTACTCTAAAGTAACTCTGCAGGGCTCTACCTCCACCACAAGACCTTTACAGGGCCAGTCCCCTTACCTGGCTAACCTTGGACTGCAGTATAACAGCAAGCAAGGCGGTTGGAGTGGCTCAGCATTATATAACAGGATCGGTCAGCGCCTCTCTTTGGTAGGTAACCTTGATTTCCCGGATATCTATGAAAGGCCCCGTGACCAGGTCGATTTTCAGTTAGCCAAAAAAGTATTCAAGAATAAAGGAGAAGTAAAGCTTACCTGGGCTGATATACTTAATCCAGCTTACTATTTCTATGAGAACGTGGACAGCAAAAAAGCATACAGCAGTTCCAGCGACAGGGTGTTCAACTCCTTTAAACCCGGCTCTACTATAACAATTGGCTTTACTTACGATTTTAATATTGGAAAAAAGTAACTCACATAAATAAGTACAACTAAACAACTCAAAAAAATCTATATGAAGAAGATTCTTTTCGGCACACTTACACTGGTAACACTTCTCGGAGCTACCTCCTGTGTAAAAGTGAACTTTGATGATGGTGATGGAACAATAGTAACACCAACAGACCCCACCAGCAATATCATTACAGGTGTTATTTCCTCCAGCAAGTTTTATGCAAAAGGCACCTGGATACTGAAAGGGTATGTGTATGTAACTGATGGAGCTACCATCACCTTTGAAGCCGGGTCTGTCATCAAAAGTGATGTGACAGAGAAAGGAGCTTTGATCATTGAAAGAGGTGCAAAGCTGATCGCCCAGGGTACTGCCACTAATCCAATCGTATTTACCAGCGGCAAAGCAATTGGTTCAAGAGCCCCTGGTGATTGGGGTGGTATCATATTGTTGGGTAAGGCGCCAACCAACCGTCCCCTTGACCCTGCTCCCACTATCGAAGGTGGTGTAGGTCGTCAATATGGCGGTACAGATCCATTAGATGAAAGTGGTATCCTCCGTTATGTTCGTATTGAGTATGCAGGTATCGCTGCAGAACCCGGTTCTGAGATCAATGGTCTTACTTGTGGTGGTGTGGGTTCAGGTACCATACTGGAAAATATTCAGGTTTCTTTTGGTAATGATGACGCCTATGAGTTTTTTGGCGGTACAGTAAATGCAAAGAACCTTGTTGCTTTTGCTACTGCAGATGACGATTTTGATTTTGACTTTGGCTATACCGGCAAAATTCAGTTTGCTGTTTCCTGCCGCAAACCTGATTTCGTAGATGCAGGTGATGCAGGTAATGGGATTGAATGTGATAATGACGGTTCTGGTACCGCAGCTTCTCCTAAAACAAAACCCCAATTGAGTAACTTCACTATCGTTGGTCCAAATGATGCGGCAGGTACTCTGGGAAATCATAACTTTTCAAATCGCTGGAGAAGAGCTACCCAGTTCATACTGCGCAACTCGATCCTGATAGGTCACCCGGATGCCGGTTTCTCTACTGAGTCTGATGCTACATTGAATGATTATTATGTCAATAACATTTCAGAGTTCAAGAATAACCTGGTTCAGGCTACAGCGTTGCCTTACAAAACAGCCAATGCAGCCATAGCGACTAATGCACAAATACAAACCAAAGCAGAAGCAGAAGGTTGTATCACCCTGGCTAATTCAGCAGCAGCTCAATTGACAAGTCCTTTTTATTCAACAACTCCTAACTTTTTACCAGCTACAGGATCGCCTGCATTGTCTGGTTCAAGCTTTACAGGTATGAACGCTTTCTTCACGAGCACAACTTTCCGCGGTGCTTTTGGTACTACCAACTGGACGGCTAACTGGACCAACTGGGATCCACAGAATGCTTCTTATTGATCAGTGAATAAGTATTTACCAGGCGTCCCGGATCATCCGGGACGTTTTTTATTTTTAACACCTCAATCTTTTTTCATGCGTAGTCTTTCTGTGATGATTATTATAACAGGTTTCTTTTTTTATGCTTGCAAGGGTACACCAGCCCGTGGATTGATGGAGGATATTAAACACAGCGACAGCGCTGTGGTGATGTATTATCATACTCCCGGCGACACCCGTTTTTTTAATATGACCAGGGTTAAAAAAATAGATTCATTGGCGGCCATCGTAAAGGATGTAAATACAAAACCGTCACCGGCAAAAGATAGTTGCATCACCCAGGGAAAGATCTACTTCTATGGAAAAGGTGGAGCTGTGTATCCCGTTTATTTTTCCCGTAGCGGAGAATGTATGACACTGTCTTTCATCAAAACCGGGGAAAAATATTTTACCTCCATGAGTAAGGAAGCAAAAGATATCCTGGATGATATGGAAAAAAGAGTATTCGTATTTCCCGGCAGGCAGGCGGAATAGTTTATTTAGTGGCAGGCGTATAGGCGTAAGCTATCTCATACGGTGTCCTGGCCAGCGTTGGCAATAATTGCCCTACAGCAAGATCTTTTTGTTGCGGGGTGGGTTCGCAAACAGAATATTTCATTCCGTTGTATATAATAGGAGTGCCGACAGGCTTTTCAAACTTTACGGCAATAGTAACATGTTCCGGAAATGCCAGTACGATCATGGGCAGATCATATATTTCCTTTACCAGGTAAAAGAAAAGGGCTGCCCGGTCTTCACAATCACTTTGGTCATATAATAATGTTTGTTCGGGGCTAAGTCTTTTCTCATTGCCAAACTGGCGGCTGTCTGCTTCAAAGAGGAACGCATACCTGGTAAAGCGCATCAGGAAATCAATCCCGTTTCTTTCATTCATTCCTTTCACCTGCCTTTTCAACAACGGTATGAGAGAACGGTATGTTTCATTACTCATCGGGATATTGAAATGGGATTCGTAATCCACCACCGGGTAATTGGCGAAAATCGTTTTCACCTGTGGATTTAACCTTATCTTAAAATGATAATCGGTCTCATTATAAGAGAAGCCGATCTCTTTTTCCGTATAATCGCCGGCGTTGAAATCAGGAAGATGGGTGACCTTATAGGAGAAGGATTTTTTGGCAGAGGCCATTTGTATATTAACAGCCGAAAACCGGGTCTTCACAAAATCTATATTACCGCCATAATCATGATAGTTCAGGCAAACGTACTGTTTTCCATTTTTAGTATGGCTGGGTATATTGTATATGTTCTCATCACTTTGTACATAAAACAGGATCTTGTCACCGGCAATGCTCAGGGTGGCGTCATAGCCCGACCTGGAAAGGAAAAACCATTTGTATAAAGTATACCGGTAATAGTTGGCAGCTTTAGGGCTTATCTGCTGCGCCGTTTTCCTGATCAACTGGTAATACAGCCAGTCATCTAATTGATATTTCTTTTTGTACATCAGCAGCTCATTGATCACCGGCTCATAATCTTCCGCACTAATGGATAGAAAAAACTGCTGAATTGCTTCTTCAGAAAGCTGGTTGTCATAGTCGGTAAAGGAGACCTTATCCAATGAAAGCTCCACGGGCTCACCAAAGAAATCGAACCTTACAGGAGGCCTTTCCGGCTGGGAAGATGCTGTCCGGGGTAGCAAATGGAGGAGCAGCAAAAGGGACAATATGAACAAATTGCTTTTCAAGGGTAAAAGCTATGTCTGTCAAGGTACAAAAAATTAACAATAAGGTAATATTAAATTTTTGACAGGTGAGCCTTTCCACCTAATCTCATCTTTAGGCTATATAAATCCTTAACCCTGAAATAACGTTGCTGTAATAGCTGCATAACAAAGGGCAGGCATCTTTACACCAGCTCTTATCTAGGTTGCAGATTGCATCATAAATGTGTTAGTTATACTCCTCTGGTGCAGTTATTTTTCTCATGCAGTTACCATCCCGCAGCAGGACAGGCTCCGGGGTGGTTTTTTTATGCCCCCGGTTAAACAAAAACAAGTCTTTCAGTTGGCACCGGCCTGCTCCTTTCTATCCCGTCCTTCGGCAGCCTTTTCACTGTTGGATGGGCTTCTTTATATTCCCTGTTCCTTCTTTGCTTCCTTATAGATAAGCCGATGATAAGCCGGTGATAAGTCGATGATAAGCCGGAGATAAGCCGGTATATAAAAAGCGGCTTATCTATGGGTCATCTGCGTTTCATTTCCCTTTTATCAGGGTCTTAAAACCCTGTTAATACCTGAACTGTAAGCAGCCAATCTTATACTTCAATGTCTGGTAGGATAAAATATTCTTACCCTATGGCAATGTTAGCAAACGGCCCTGGCTACACCGGTAGCCTGGGCGATCTGAGCGCCTACCGTATGCAGGGCGTTGATCGTATCGTACTGAGAACAAAAGGCGGTGCCAGCCGCGACAGGATCCGGACCCATCCCAACTTCGTACGCACCCGTGAAAATAACCAGGAATGGAAAGCCTGTACCATGGCTTCCCGTATGGTGAACATGGCCCTGGGGCCGGTGCGG
>JAEUVL010000044.1 GCA_016786965.1 Chitinophagaceae bacterium | reverse complement strand
TAAGTATGCAGGGATTGCTTTCCACTTCCTCTGCGTTTGAAAAAGTGGCACTGTCATTTACAAATACAATGGTGCCATCTGTTTCACCAACATGATAGTTGGGCCAGCCAGTGGTTATATCCAGCCAGAAGCGGTACTTGTTTCCTTCCATTTTAAGTAACACCAGTGTGCCGGAGGGGCCTGCATTTTTCTTTGCCTCCGGCGGGTTGCCAGCCGGTTTGAAAGAATAACCATAGGCGCCGGACAGATCCGTTTGTGCATAGCCTGTGAAGGAGGCGAATAAAAGGCAAGTGATAAAGAGTATCTTTTTCATCTGGCGCCAGGTTAGTTCATATTAAAAGAGGGTATTACTTAAAGTACGCCTTGAAGGCTTCTGATATGCGGTTAAACTCAGCCCGGGATTTGTTGATGCCAATTAATCCGCCGGATAGAACAAGGCTCATATCCCTTAGTATCCTTACAGAAAAAAGCTGATCCTGCTGTTTGATGGTTACTGCTACACGGAAATATTTTACAAATACACCCAACAATACCCGAAGGGTTTTATTCCCTTTCTGGAACACTTTTTCATCACCATTGTCTGATTTCAGGGGCAGCCCTTCTGATGAAAAAAAGAGATTTAATTTGTTTTCCAATTCTTCCCGGCTGCCACCGGTGATATTATATACCACAGAATCATTTCCAAAGTCGACAAGAGTTGCTTGCATGTGTTGTTGGTTTTGGTGAATCAATTAACTGGTTCAATAAAAGTAGGGAATAAATTCAATGAATAGCAGAATTAAGGGATATGCCAGATAAGCCTGGCATATCCCTGTTCTGAATAGCTGATTAATGTATGACCATTATTTTTTTAGATATAACCTGTTTTTTAGTAACCAGCTGCAACGTATAAATCCCTGCATCTTTCAGAGAAACTGCCAGGCTTCTTTGACTGTTGAAATTCAACTTTTGAATCACCTGGCCATTTATGTTAATTATCTGAAGTGTTGCACCCGCTGCATCCTCATCCGGCATCGATAGCCGTACTGTAAAATTTCCGGAGGAGGGGTTAGGATAAATACTTAAACCCGGTTCTGCTTCTTCTGTTGATACACTGCCTTTTGAATAATTGCCGTAGCACTTACACTGCCCCAGGTAATCACCATGTGCAAGGTGTGCAGCCACTGCGTTTTGGGAAACACAGATCGTATGACCGTTATGACAGATATTTACTTTCACATGGTTGCCGTTACCTGAAGAGCATCTTATATCCTGAACATTAACGGCAGCACAGTCTGAATACTGACAACCCGATGCACCTGTAACTGTAACACAAAGATTGGCATTTGCACGCAGGCAAACGGTAACAGTTGCACTATTCACCCCTGTGATGGTTTCTCCACTTAGCAAGGGCCTGTTTATTGTCCAGGAATAAGTATAAGGACCGGTACCGCCTGTAATAACCGCTGTTCGGCTGGCACATTGGGTGGGAGGATACCCGTAGAACAAATTAATATCTGTGCCAGCATTGACAGAGCCCGTGCAGCAGTTTTCATCTATCTGTCCGTTACAGTTATCATCAATGTTATTGCCGCAAACTTCAGTTGCGCCAGGATAAACAGATGCATTGTTGTCGTTGCAATCGGTATTGTTTGTTACATAGCCTGCTGGTGCTGAACAGGCAAGTGTGGTAACCGCTGCATTTCCATACCCATCGCCATCAGCATCCCGATAGAAAGTTGTTTTTACTCCTTCGTCAATTTGCCCGTTACAATTGTCGTCAATACCATTACAGATTTCCACTGCCCCGGGATGAACAGCAGCATTAGCATCATCACAATCGGTATTGTTTGCTACATAGCCGGATGGTGCTGAACAGGCAAGTGTGGTAACCGCCGCATTTCCATACCCATCGCCATCAGCATCCTGATAGAAAGTTATTTTTACTCCTTCGTCAATTTGCCCGTTACAATTGTCGTCAATGCCATTGCAAATTTCAACTGCCCCGGGATGAACAGCAGCATTAGCATCATCACAATCGGTATCGTTTGCTACATAGCCGGATGGTGCTGAGCAGGCAAGTGTGGTAACCGCCGGATTTCCATAACCATCGCCATCAGCATCCTGATAGAAAGTTATTTTTACTCCTTCGTCAATTTGCCCATCGCAATTGTCATCAATACCATTACATATCTCTGTTGCACCTGGATAAACAGC
>JAEUVL010000033.1 GCA_016786965.1 Chitinophagaceae bacterium | reverse complement strand
AAAAAACATTATTTCGGATGGATCACCTGCGACCCCAAGACCGGTACACTCAATGTGATCTTTTATGATGACCGCAATGTTTCTTCCACACAGGTGGAGGCATGGGTGGCAACCTCCTGCAATGGCGGCGCCAACTGGATCGACTTCAGAGTAAGTGATGTGGCTTTTACTCCAAATGTAGGTACCGGTGGCTATTTTGGTGATTACCTGGGTATATCATCTTACGATAATGTAGTTTATCCTGTATGGACAGATAACCGAAGCGGTACTATGCTGGCTTATACCAGTCCTTTTATACTGACTGACAGTTGCAACTGTGCCAGCGACCTGGTGATACAGAATGTAACTTTCCCGCTGGTGTTTTCGAAACATTATAAAGCGGCGAATACAATTACGGTGGCGGGCAGTGGTACAACAGTGACATTGACAGGCAATGGGGTTACAGGATCGATCGTTACGCTGCAGGCTGGTGGTGTGGTATCTATCAATGGAGGGTTTACCGCTCAGTTAGGTTCCACATTGAAAGTTCGTTCCGGCGATTGTGATACTACTATAACGGCGCGGCAATCCAACGAATATCTGAAGGGCATTACTGATCCGGATATGGCCAGCCTGGTAAACAGGAGTGCGGATGAACTGGAACGCTTCACTAAAATGGGTAAGGATTATTTCCTCGTATACCCTAACCCGGCGAAAAACCTGCTGACGATCTATGTGGCGGATAATGATAAAGGGCTGCAAAAGCAAGTGATCATTTCTGACCTCATGGGCAAGCATATCAGGAAGCAACTGGTGGTCAATAACAGGATGGAACTGGATGTGTCCGGCCTGCCACGGGGAGGCTACCTGGTCATCATTGTAAGTGCGGATGGAAAGCAGCAAACAAGAAAGATCATTCTTAATTAAACAATCAAACCCTTATCCAGCTAAAACCCCGGTATGGTGCTGGGGTTTTTATTTTGTAGAAGGGAAGATAAGCTCAGATAACAACCTTTAGATCACCAGGTTTGCTTTTTCTTTTGCAGTACTGATAGTGGCAATGGCCCCGGCATTGAATTTGAGAAAATCGGATTCAATGCCATCTGAAAAGATGATCCCGTTCACCGGCATCAGTGATTCGATGATAAGCTTTGAATCAGCGGTAATAAAACCAGCCGTTAAGCCTGTTTGTGTTCTTTTACTGGCAAAAGGTTCCCTGACGGCAAACATCAACTGGTTGTCCAGTAGTTTCACTTTTGTTTTCTTAGTACTGTTCCTGTCTAAAAAGTGATGAATACCAAAGCTCATATTGAAGACAGAACTAAGCCAGCCGGTGGAACCGGCAGGAGTGGATACAATGATACCGGAGGAGGAGTGTTCCTCCGTTTTACCTTTATAAGTGATCTTGTACCTGGCAGAAACATGTGAAGTGACACCCAGGAACAGATCGTTAAAAGCAAGCAGCCTTTGGCCGTCATTCAGCTTTGCTTCTGCAAAAGGAGTGAGCCGGGACCTGTAATTATCGGCCATTACTTTTTCTATGGCAGCGATAAAATTACCCGGTTCGAAGGGGAGCAGTACCCCGTCATACCTTTCTTTATCAGGGTTTACAGCTACAATAGGGATCTCGTTTACATACTTGGCGGCATTTGCCACGAGACCATCCTGCCCAACAGTAACGACCACCTGGTTGGCATTAAATAAAAAGGAGGGAAGGAAACTTCTTTCAATGATCTTGTTTTTTACAACTTTGGAGAGTGTTCGCTGAACATTGGAAAGGGACTGCTGAAAAGTTTCATGTTCTTTTTCATAATCTGCGAAATCACCGCCGGACCGCTCAATATAAAACTTTGCCTGGGCCTTTGTATTGAAACGTTCGATCAGTGTTTCAAGCCTCGTTTTATTTTTTACGATGATCGCATACTCAATACTCATTTCTTATCCTTCTTTTCGTTTAAGAGTGTATCGAGTAATTCAGGACTTATATTAAGGGTGCCGATCTTGCCCGCATTTTCTGCCAGTTCCCTGAAGGCAAGGGCGATGTTATGCCTTGGGTCGGAGTTGTTATTTAAGGCGGTCAGTATTTTCCAGTCGAGTTCTTTATAAGGCTTTAATGTGGTTTCGAGTACATAGCCTTGTGTTTCGGCATCTTTTCGGTCGTTGGCGGCTTTTTGCTCAATGAGTTGTTTCCGCTGGTTCTCCACGGCAATATCGGCCTGTACTTTTATTTCTCTTAGTTTACGGTCGCTTTCTGCCTGCTGTATTTCGGTTTCGGTTTGTTTTTCTGCGATCTGTTTTTTCTTTTCCTCTACCGCTATCTCGGTATTCAATTCGCTTTCTTTGATCTTTCTTTCCTGCTCTACAGCAAAGTTTCGGCGTTCATAAATGGCATGGTCTGCTTCCTGCTGCAGTTGTTCCCTGGTTTCTGTTTCCAACGCTCTTTCCATTTCTGGTGTGGCCCGGATGCCCAGTATATTGATGCCTAGTATCTCAATGCCAAGCATGGTGATGGCTTTTGATATTTTTAATCCTTCGGTGATCTCTGTTTCGATAAGTTTGGCAGAGCGGATGGCTTCTTTTAATCCCAGTCCGTGTATAAAGGAGGAGGTGGCGGTCTGGGCTTCGTTCACTATGGTCTGGTTCAGTTTTTCTGTATCATCTTTTTTATAAACGCCGTTACTGTTCACCGTAAAATCGAGCATGTCTGCCAGTTGCTTGGGGTTGCCGATCTTATAAGTGATCTGTCCCTGTATATTTACTGTTTGATAATCCTTTGTTGTCTCGCTAAAAATAAAAGGGAGGTTATTACTTCCTACCGGAATGGCTGAGATGGAGGTAGTGGGGGCATAATAAAAGAAAGATAAACCACGGCCTTCTTTTACTACTTTCCCATTTTTAAATTTTACTACATAGGTCATCGAGTCGAACTTGATGAAATTGATACCAAACATAAGTTGCCGTTTTAGTTGGAATAAACAATGGTGCTTTTCAAAGCTAATTTATTAAGTAAATGATCGGTAAAATAAATATACAACAGTCGGGTGCTTCTTTCAAAAAATAGAATTCCCGGGCCATCAAATTATAAGGATGCCTGTTGTAGTGAGTACGGCAGTTGCGATATTCCCGGGGATAAAAAAAGTGTATCCCGGAAGCTGTACAATATCGCCAGCCGGGATACACTATTATAATACTATCCGTAATTAATCTGCGGGGTCTAAGCGTTACGGTTAATGCAATTCAGATCTTCAAATGCCACTTCCAGGCGTTTGATAAAGGCTTCTTCACCTTTGCGCAACCATACCCTTGGGTCGTAGTGTTTTTTGTTGGGTTTATCTTCTCCTTCAGGGTTGCCGAGCTGTCCCTGCAGGTACGCTTCATATTTTTTATAATTGTCGAGAACGCCTTCCCAGAAAGCCCACTGCAGGTCGGTATCTATATTCATTTTGATAGCACCGTAACCGATGGCTTCTCTTATCTGGTGTTGTGGTGAGCCGCTGCCGCCATGGAATACAAAATAAACCGGTTTGGGGCCTGTGCCGAATTCTTTCTGGATATAGAGTTGGCTGTTGTTTAATATTTCAGGACGCAGTTCCACATTGCCGGGTTTATACACGCCATGCACATTGCCAAAAGCTGCAGCTACGGTAAACAGCGGACCTACTTTGCTCAGTTCTTTATAGGAATAGGCTACGTCGGCAGGTTGGGTGTACAGTTTAGAATTCTCCACATCGCTGTTGTCCACACCATCCTCTTCGCCACCTGTAACGCCGAGTTCTATTTCAATGCTCATACCGAGCGGGGCCATTCTTTTGTAAAATTCTACAGATGTATGAATGTTCTCTTCCACTGGTTCTTCACTCAGGTCGAGCATGTGTGAACTGAAGAGCGGCTGTCCTTTTTCTTTATGGAATTGTTCGCCGGCATCAATTAAACCGCTAACCCAGGGAAGCCATTTCTTGGCCGCATGATCCGTATGTAACACGACAGGCACGCCGTAGTATTTAGCTACATTATGAATATGCAAGGCACCAGAGATGCCGCCTGCAATATTACCCTGTAGATTGTCATTCGGCATTCCTTTGCCTGCAATGAACTGGGCACCGCCATTGGAAAACTGGATGATAACGGGAGAATTCACTTTGGCGGCTGTTTCCAGCGTGGCATTGATCGTGTTGGTACCGATCGTATTTACTGCTGGCAGGGCGAACTGATTATCTTTTGCATCATTGTAAAGCGCTGTCAGTTCTTCTCCAAACAGCACACCGGCTCTGTATTTTTTCATTCATTGATTTTTTTAGTTGGCAATAGATCAAACAGGTACAGCCTGTTTAAAGAGCCGCTAATATAAACCATTTATTTTATTGGGAGACAAACGGATGTTAGGGGTGAACGGGGAAAATACGGAAGCGTGAAAAGGAGGGGAGCCTTTAGCGTTTTGATTTACCGAGGTTCTTTTGGATCAGCAGCAAATTCTTTCGCAGGGTTTCTTTCAGGTGTGTTTTTACTATCTGTCCCATGGAATTACATTTATCATATGAGTCGCTTTGCAGGTACTCGTTTAGCTCTTTTTTTAGTTGTGCTACTTTTTCCGGGGAGGATATTTTATCCGTGGTCATGATGTCGAGCAGGTCTTTGATGCGGTAGCGGGAACTGGCCAGCCGGAAGGTGATCATGGTCCTTTCTTCTGCCTGGTACTGCTCAATGGATTCTTTGTTGAGGTGCGAGAGGCAAAGCTGTACAAAAGGATAATTCTCTTTGAAGAATTGTGGGAGGTAGAGGTTCTTTCTTCCTTCATAGGATTGCTGGTCGAAATCTATACAGCGGATGCGGTATTGATAACCTTCTATGTCGGGGGTGATGCTGACGACGAAATTATAACTGCGCATATCGCCGAGCAGGCGTACAAAACATCTTTCATTGAATTTGACAAATTCTTTTGCCAGGCGTATCTTATCTGTTTCCGGTGATTGTAACATTTGCTCGATGAATACATCGCCCGGGATACCGGGAATATGTTCTTCCACCAGTGTTTCCCGGTCGGTATAAAAGGTAATTCGGTTAGGAGAAAGAATGTGCTCAAGTTCCAGTCCATAAATACGGGAAGCATCGGCGATCTTGATATAGTAATGGTCGTAGTTGTCGTTGTATTTATTTACGATCCTGATACGAAAGGGGTTTGAGTTGCCAAAAGAACAATAATCCACTCTTGCCACATCAAGGTGACTGATAAAGCTGAAGTCTCCTTCTGTTCGCAGGATGGCGTATATTTTAACCAGGCCATCCCTTATAAAATCCCAGTCGCGGCTGTCATAAGATGTTTTTTCCCAGAGAGTATCATTACCGTGTTTATCTTTTATTGGGGTAGACCAGGTAAAGTTCAGCAGGTTCTTGTAAGTAACGGGCAGTTTTACTTCCCGGCCCCGCTGTTTCAGGTATTGACGCAGTTGGTCGTTTACCGGGTACATCGGTTTTTTACGGGAAGGGCGGTCGCCCTGGTTGGTTTCCCGGTCGTTTTTATTATCTGTGAAGCGCATTAGCATTAAAGTTAACAGATAATAATAGATTATAGATGATAACGGATAGATGATAGTGCATTACGATGCTAAAAACACTTTTCGGTTTGAAGATCACTATCATCTCTCATCTGTCATCTATCATCTGCTTAAAGAGTTTCTCAAAATACCCGGGAGCCTGCAACAACCTGCTTCCGTACCAGCTAAACATTTCACCATCTGCTAACAGTATCATGGTAGCCGGTAACCGTGCTTGTAATTCTTCTATATGTTTTTGTTTAAAAGGGTAGGGTTCGGAGGAGAGTAAAAGCAGTTGGCAGTTGGCGGCCTGTAGTTCGGCTATCGTTATCTCCGGGTATCTTGTTTTGGTTGCATAAATATTAATAAGACCGGCGGCCTGCAACATGGAATGGATAAAAGTATCGCCAGCGATCGTCATATAAGGATCTTGCCAGATCAAATATGCAGTCCGAAGCCCGGAGTCAATAGAGGGGAGCCTGGAAAAGTTCTCTTTTATGTGTGATACTATTTCCCCGGCTTTTTTTTCTTTACCTGTGATACTGCCCAGTTGTTCTATCATCTCATACGCATCGGGTAGATTGTTTACATCGCTTACCCATACAGGGATTTGTTTTTCTCCATTGGCGCCTTCGGACAGTTCTTCCACCTGTTCTTTTACATTCTCTTCTTTATTGGCAATGATAAGATCGGGTTGCAGTTGCTGGATGAGGGCTGTTTTTATTTGTTTAGTTCCGCCCACTCTTGTTTTGGTACGGAACCATTCTGCAGGATGAATGCAAAACTTAGTAATGCCGACCACTTCGTGTGTTAGCCCGAGATCAAAGAGCAGTTCGGTTTGTGAAGGGACAAGCGAGACAATGCGCTTTGGCGTTTCAGGTAATGAAATAATTCTTCCGGTTTGATCAGTAAAAAATGGCATGCAGGTAATATCTCGTAGAGAGTAATTTGGTCTGCAAATTAAGCAATGGTAAAAGGGAATAAAAAAGAAAAGGGATGCTGAGGGGGAGAGGCGGCTGGTTCACCGCGCCTCCTGCTAAATTGCTTTAGCAGGAGGGTTCCGGACTTTTAATTCTTTTCATGGATTTGGACACGGTGACACTTGGGGTCGGTTTTCAAGGATCATTTGGACTTTGGACGGTTCATCAAATCTTGGACATTGGACATTCTTGGTTTTTCTAGGATTGGGTTTTCTGTTTTTTCAATTGGTATTGGATGATTGGATAACAAATATAGTTAGCACATCCTTAACAGAATAGAGCAAAACAACCCTATTTTTTTACGACAGTATTTACCACATTTATAGTAAAGCCAACACCAGGGTATTGCGGGTTTACACAAAGAGTGCTTCGTATAATTACGGAAAAAGGCATACGCAATCGTTCCCGGCGTTGCGCAGGATCAATCTTTCATTTAGTATGCGTCAATTACCAAGGGATTGTATCACATCGTACTTAGTTACGATATGATAATTGCCAGCCTCGTCTTTCGCTAAAACTGCGCCATTTTCCTTGTTGATAAGGTGGCTTAACCGCTCTACCGGGGTATCAAAAGCCACCAGCGGGAAGGATGGTTCTAATACTTCTTCCACCCTGGAGTTCTTTATTTCAGGATTGTCGAATATCTTTTGAAATAAGCCCCCCTCACTGATGGCACCAATCGGCCCATCGGCATTAATAACGGGTATTTGCTCAATATCATACTTCTTCATCAGCTCTACAGCTTCCAATACCGTTTGTGAAGGATCGATAGTGATCAGTCTTTTCGTTCCTCTTGCACTTACCACATCACGGAATGTTTTTACATCGAGGAAGCCCCGTTCAATCATCCACTGGTCGTTATATATTTTGCCTACATAGCGGCTGCCATGATCATGGAAGATGCAAACAACGAGATCGTCTTTTTTCAATTTATCTTTCAGTTGCAGCAGTCCCTGTATGCAACTGCCGGCACTGTAGCCGCAGAACAGTCCCTCTTCTTTCGCCAGTTTTCTTGCCATCACAGCACCATCTTTATCTGTTACCTGCTCAAAATGGTCTATCACACTCATGTCATAATTCTTTGGCACAAAGTCTTCGCCGAATCCTTCACTGATATAGGGATGTACTTCATTCATGTCGATCTCCCCGGTGCGGAAATACTTGGTGAGCAATGAACCAAATACATCGATGGCCCATACCTGTATATTGGGGTTTTGTTCTTTCAGGTATTTAGCAGTACCTACGATAGTGCCGCCGGTACCTGCGGTACAAACAAGGTGAGTGATCTTACCATCTGTCTGTTTCCATATCTCCGGGCCGGTGCTTTCATAATGCGCCAGGCGGTTGGCCAGGTTATCATACTGGTTCATATGGTAGGAGTTGGGTACTTCTTTTGCCAGCCTTGCTGCTACGCTGTAATAGCTGCGGGGATCTTCAGGTAATACATTGGTGGGGCAAACGATCACTTCGGCGCCAACGGCTTTGAGTATATCTGCTTTTTCTTTGGATTGTTTATCTGTGGTAACGAAAATACATTTATAGCCTTTCACCACGGCTGCCAGGGCCAGGCCCATGCCCGTGTTGCCACTTGTTCCTTCTATAATGGTGCCGCCCGGCTTCAATTTGCCTTCCTGTTCGGCCACTTCCACCATTTTCAGTGCCATACGGTCTTTAATAGAATTGCCGGGGTTGAAATAATCCACTTTCGCCAGTACTGTACAGGGAAGGTCTTTGGTTATTTTATTCAGCCTGATGAGCGGTGTATTGCCGATCGTTTCTAATATATTGTTCTTGATGTCCATGCCTTTTTTATTTCGGCGGTAAAGGTAAGTTTTTGCAGCCGGATGATAACAGTTGTTAGCACAAGAATTACAATACCGAAATGATTCTAATACCGGCTGCTAAAAAGCCCCCGCTGTAAACAGCAGGGGCGTACCGGACTTAATGATATTACATCATCAAGTATTATTAATCAATTGAAGTGAGCCGTAAAGGCGCAATGGACTTTTTTCAGTGTCTGGTTAGGTTCCTTTCCGGAACTCCTTTCTTTTATTGCCCAGGAAGTTATCCAGCAGTACCAGGCCGATCACCACATTGATCATCATAAATGCATTGATCCAATTATTGCTGAAAAACTTACTCATGTCAAACTTGCTTATTTCTTTTGATACCCTGCTTTCTTCACCACCGCTAAAGGCCATTTGCCCAAAGCCATAAATAAGGAACCCGATGAACATGGCAATAAAGAAAAACCCAATACCCCAGATGATCTTCTTGTTGATATAAGTTTTAGTGGCAGGAGCTATGTGGAGTTTGGAGATTTCCTCCATTACATTCTTGCTGAACCGCAGGGAAGGAGCTTCCAGTTCGGATGCCTGCAACAGTTTGTTTATCTCCAGTAGCTCACTGTACTTAGATTTCCATTCCGCATCCTGCTGCAGCAATTGCTCTATCACTGTCTTTTCATCAGCGGAAGCTGTTCCGTCGATGAAATTCCAGAGACGTTCTTCTATACCCCCGGCCCCTGAAGGGGAGTTATTATTAGTGTTATTCATTTAGTACCTCACTTCTTTAATGGCTTTATCAAAATATAATTTGTTCATG
>JAEUVL010000006.1 GCA_016786965.1 Chitinophagaceae bacterium | reverse complement strand
GAAAGACATCAGCCTGCTTACCAATTACCAGCTCAATATCACATCCATACTGATCAAGCTGCAGGAGTATGATAAAGCAGAGGCTATCCTCCAGCGCATCATCACCAATAAAGTATATACCGATGAGATCAATCATGCCCTGGGCTTCATCTGCCTGAAGACAGGCCGCCAGCGGGAAGCCATCCGGTATTTTGACCAGGTGAAATATACGGGCAGCAAAAAGATCATCGACCTGTACCTGAATAAGAGCAAGGCCTTTGAGGAAATAAATGAGCCTGATTCATCCACCTATTATTTATTAAGTGCAAAAACGGAGAACCTGAAATGGAACGGCCGCCGCCGCAATATCAGCAATGGTATCATTTATAAACAAGAAGCCGAAGCCATGGCCGCCCGCACACTGTATCCCGATGCATTGGTGCTTTTTCAGCAATCACTCCTTCAGTTCAGCAATACGTTTACAGATACCGCCACCAGCGCCAACCCGGAGGTTTTCAGCGGGGTGTTTGCCTATATCGATCTTTTTAATATCCTTATCGCTAAAGGTGACCTACTGAAGATCCTGTATGATAAGGACAGGGACATCCGCCACCTGGAAGCTTCGCTGAATGCTTACCGCTCCGCTTTTAAACTGGCCGACTATGTAGAGAAAACCTATGACTCTGATGAGGCCCGTCTTTTCCTGGGTAAAATAAAGCACACTGTTCACAGCAAACCTATTGATATCAGCCTGCTGCTGTACGATCTTACCCATAAGGTACTGTACCTGGAGGAAGCTTACCTGTTTGACCAGCGCAATAAAGCTTCTGTTCTCTCCTTTAATATCCAGGCCAATGATATAATGAACCAGCCAGGGGCTTCTAATAATCTATTACAATCATCCGCCCTGCTGCGATCTGCCATTACCCGCCTTTCTTTAAAAGCGGCTGCACTGACAGATACCAACGAACTGAAACAACTTTATACCCGTATCCGTGATAATGAAATTGAACTGGGCATGCTGCAGGAACAGATAAATGCGGACCCGCTTTGGCAAAAGAAAAATGCTATTAAAAAGATCCCCCTGGTAGCAGAGCTGCAAAAGAAACTGGACCCCACTACTACCCTGCTTTCGTTTCATCTGTCGGACAATGAATTGCTGACCCTGCTGATATCCGCCAACCATTTTACGTACAATAAGATACAGGTAAGTAAAAGTTTTTATGCCTATATAGATACCCTGCAGAGATCGCTGCACACCAGCGCCACTGATGGGCGCTATGCCGGCACAGATGCGGCGATGCACCTGTACCAATTGCTGATACAACCTGTACAGCAGAAACTGCAGCAAAAGAAAAGGCTTATCATCATTCCCGATGATGAACTGAACTACCTGCCTTTTGAAGCATTGCAGGATGAGAATAAACAATACCTGCTGGAAAAGTTTTCGATCCAATACCAGTTCTCCACTGCGCTGGCCACCCCGGCA
>JAEUVL010000002.1 GCA_016786965.1 Chitinophagaceae bacterium | reverse complement strand
TTACGGAAATCATTTCTATAGGCATCATATATATTGCGCTGCTCTTCTTCCATTTCACAAAACAGGATCATCTCCTGTTTCTCAGGAAGGTCTTTCGCCACCTGCTCCTTCGTTCTTCTTAGTATGAAAGGATAGAGTATTTTTTTCAGATGCTCTTTTCGGTCCTGTTCACCAAACTTATCAATGGGTATTGCAAACTCCTGTCGGAAAAACTCCATAGTTCCCAGCATACCCGGATTCAGAAAATTCATTTGTGCAAAAATGTCAAATGTATTATTCTGCAGAGGGGTACCACTCATACAAAGGCGGTTTTTTGCATTCAGCAAACAAGCAGCTTTTGTTACTTTACTTGCCGGATTTTTGATCGCCTGGCTTTCATCCAATATCACATAATCAAAATCAATGCTCATCAGTAATTTGATATCACTTCGCAATGTGCCATAGGTAGTGATCGTTACTTCATGATCGGTCAGCTCTTCAACCGATCTTGTCCTTGTGCCACCGTGATGGATACGATAGGTAAGTTCCGGGGTGAATTTTTTGATCTCATTCTCCCAGTTATAGATCAGGGTGGTGGGACAAACGACCAGAGCCTTTAGCTTTCCCTGCTCTTTTCTGAAATATTCCAGAAAAGAAAGGGCCTGCACGGTTTTACCCAATCCCATATCATCGGCCAGTATCCCCCCCCATTTAATGTCTTTCAGGTAATTCAACCACTGATATCCTGCTACCTGGTAGGGGCGCAGGATCATTTTAAGGTGGTATGAGGGCTCGATTTCTTTTATCTGGTTGAACTGGCGCAGGTTCTCATATTTCTCTTCCAGTTTCACTACCAATTCTTCTTCATCTCTTGTTTCATACAGCTCATCCACCACACTCAGGTGATAGCGGGATAACTTCAGGGAGTCCGTCTTTCCTTCACCAACTCTGAAGAGGAGTGAATATTTTTTCAGCCACTCTTCTGGTAATATCCCGAGAGTACCGTCATTCAGTTGTACAAATTGCTGCTTATTGGCTAAGGCCCGCTTTACTTCTGCCACTGTAACCTGCTGATCCCCAAAAACAATATCCACTTTGGCATCAAACCAGTCAGTATTGCTGCTGATGAAGATCTTTGTTTGCGGCTTGGCGGTATTAAAACGAAAATTCTTTAATGCCTCAAAACCAAATACTGGCGTCTTCATGTCCTTCATTGCATCTACAAAAAGGAAAAACCAATTATTCTTCAGCACATCTGTTCCTTTTAAGGCCAGCGTACCAGAATCTTCATTAAAAACAAAACTGGAATGAAGGTTTTGCAGTTTTTGAACAAATTCATTTTCCTTTTCCCGGTTTCGGTGCACCACTAATACTTTATCTCCCTGTGGCACCACTACTTCATCCCGGTCCCTGGTTTTTGTTTCATATCCTTTGTAGGAAAAAGAGGGTTGAAAAACAAGGTAATCTCCTTTCTCCAGTAAAAATAATTTCACATCCGGGTTACCGTCTTTTATCTCCTGTACCAATGATTTATCAAAATCGACCTGGTGTTCTTTTGCCAGCGGCATGATAAATTCATTCAATGTTTTGCTCCACTCTTCTGCTGGTACATTTATTTTCCCGGAGGGTAAAAACTTCTCTACCAGGTGGATCACATCGTTGTTCTTCCACAGGTGGGCCTGGTTATTGTACAAAAAGAACAGCGGGCTTGCTGCTTCATTATCACCCAGGTCAAACTCCAGCGGACCGGCTTTTACCCGGCATTGAATAGTGTAGTGAGAGTTCTTCTTTATAATAAAATGCGGCCTCGCTTCTTCTGCCTGCAGTTGCAGAGGTTCCAGGTTATTGGTCTTGAACGCTTTTTTTTCAGGTAATAGAAATACAAAAGGGCTGCCGGCTGATTCTATAAAGATCTTTTTCAATTTAGGCAGCATATACTCTGCCATTAGTTCTTTTGTTTCAGCTGGCAGATCATCTTCTTCGGCATGGATAATATTTTCCCAAATACCGGAAAAGGGAGAGTTTCGGCTGATGTATTTGTTGATCTCAGATTCCTGTAGTTTCCGGAGCTGGGTCAGTAAATCTTTATCGCCCTCTGGCAGGCTGTCGGTGTTTACATATCGGGTAATGTCAAGCTTTTCCACTTTGCTGGTAAAGGCGTCATTGGTATCATTGATCTCACCCATTACCACATCCACCACAAACTGTGGATAGCCCTTTTTATTGAAATTGAAAACGACACCCAGTCGCTGCGAAGGGGCTGTGGCTGGGGTTTCAACCAATGGCAGTTGCTCCGTTTCCTTTTCTTTTTGCGGAAGCAATACCGGGCGGGTGGGTGCCGCCACCTGTGCCACTCTTTTGATGCTGGTATCCAGCACCCTGAGAAATGGTTTTCCTTCTTTATATGCAAATTCAAATTTCCCTTTCAGATCATCATTTAAGGAATAACCGTACGCTTCCAGTAGTTTATTTTTTTCTTTATCCCAATTGCGGATACTATCGAAGTAGTTAGCGCCATGAGTATTTAACAGCTGTAGAAATACAATTACTTTAGGCAAACACAAAGGATGTTCTTCATCTTCAAAATCGCAACTGGTGTCAAAATTCCTTTCTTCATTCTTCCTGATCAATACTTTGTATGTTTTCCCCTCCAGCGTTACCGTTGCTTTTACCGTTTCGTTCTCTGCAAACTCTATCGCTGCCTTATTGGTACGCAAAAAACTTTCTGCATCACTAAACACTTCCTGGGAAGAAAGCAAGCGTAATGTTTTCAGTTCAATGGCTTTCATTTTTGCCACTGTATGCCGTTGGTCGTATTTTACATTTTCTGCCTGCAGGTGCCCCCGGTCTATCATTTCCTGTAACTGGAAAAGGGCCGCTGCTTCGTGGCGGCAGATATCCCCGAGGTTGTAAGGACATCCGCAACGTAACGAAGTGGATTTGGGATCCTTGAACTTTTGAATATATACTTTGTAATAGGTGGAGTAACTATCGTCTTTTACACGAAACACAGCAGAGCCAAAAAGGTCGTCGTATTCCACCAGCTCTACAAAACCGATAGCGTGTATCTTTTTGCCTCTGCGGATCACTTCATCCGTTCCATGGGTATAAACGTATTTAACAAGGTGCGGTAAAGCCAAACTATTCTGAGTTTTTTGTTTTTGATTACGGCATTATCAACTGTTGCTGATCCCGCAATTGCAAAAAGGTTAATCGGCAAATGTAAAAGAATGTGTTGCGGATTTCCTCGTAAAATGGAATAAATAAAAAATAAATTTTCTATGGGAAAAGAGCCGGAAAAATGGATTATCTTAGTAGATTTTTATTTTCCTACCAGCTTTCCTTCAGTATATACAGGCAGCACATTAGCCACATCGTTGGTCAGACAGAATTTTATATCCTCTATCAATCCAAACCTTTCTACCAGCCGGTGATAGTGTGTGAGTTTGGGGGCGTACTCAATCATCTTGTTCTTATGCTTTGCATACATGGTCTCTGCCATTAATGAACTGTCGCAATGAATAGTAAACTCTTTTGCAATGCGGTTAATTACTGCTCCGGCAAACAGTGTGTCTTCCAGGTTAAAGCGGTCTTTCCAGCCCGCACAACCTAATACCACATTCTTTTTTTCTGCCACTAAAAAATCACATACCGCCGACAGGTTGGGAAATGATCCGGAAATGATCGTATCTGCATTTCTATCCAATGCCATTTGTAATAAACGGGTGCCATTGGTGGTGGTCAGCACCAGTGTTTTGTTTTCGATAAAATCCCGGGTGTACTCCAGGGGAGAATTACCATGCTGCAGACCTTCTGCTATCATTCCATCCCGTTCACCAGCAGCAATACCGCCTATGTTCTTGCTGATCTCGATGGCTTTGGGTACCGAGTCCACAGGAATCACACATTTAGCACCATTGTATAAGGCAGAGGCTATAGTGGAGGTGGCACGGAATACATCAATAATGACAACAACACTGTTGCTCAAGTCGTACAGGTGTAATAGTGCCGGGGAAAGAGATGTATTGAGAATGGGCTTGTTACTCATATAAGAGTACAAAAATAAAGGAACAGGATTTAACACCGCCCGGGGGGCATTTCAATTCTTTATTGAGCCGCTTAGCTGCACCATACTTGCCTGCTGACTGCCCCTATCTCCGTTGTTCATTGCGTCTTCATTGCTTGTTACTTGCTTCTTACTCGCCTGCTACTTGCTTGCAGACAGCATCTTGATTGCATTTGCCCCCCTTTAGTGAGCAATAACAGGCCTTAACGAGCATTAATGAGCATTAACGGGCCATACCGGAAACCCTGCCTTCGCCATCTATTATCGTAAACCAAATAATTGTATGAAAATATGGCTCCGGTGCTTCTCCTCAAAGCCTGCACCAGGGGCTGCTTGACGGAATAATGGTGAGTGATAAGCCACCAGCCCCTGGTGGCGAAATGCCGGAACTTATATTAAGGCAACTTTGAAAAGCATCCTACCCGCATCTTTATGTGATCAGCAATTTTTTCCATTTATCACTTTCTGCAAACTCCTTAATGGTTTTGTTGCGTTGTTCCAGCAAACGTTTCATATACTTGGTCAGGTAGAGACTGTTGAACCATTGGCCTACGATTCCGTATGGGGACTCAAAGTGAAAAAGGTCAATTAAGATGGTGCCATTATCGCAGGGTTTGAAATGATGTTCATGCTTCATCATTTTAAAATCTCCTTCGGCTTGTTCGTCAGTGAATGAAGAATGTTTGACCATCTCTGTGATCTTTACCCTCATCAATCTTTTTTTGAACAGATGTTTTGCCTGCCAGGTAACGGTCTCGTCCTTTTCTATCAGACCAAACCGGGTACCAGCTACGGCCTCTTCATGATAGACAGCCATAGACTCTTTATGTAAGCCAATATGACGGCTCAGGTCAAAGACCACCTGTGCCGGGGCGGCAATAAACGTAGTGAGATGGATCGTTGGCATCAAAACAAGTTTGAAGTAAGAAATATATAGTACGAGCTGCAATCGCAAAAATCTTACCGCACCGCTTTGTTATGAAAAAGGGATCTTTGAAACTTTCGCCTGCAACAGCTTATCCCGCACTTTAATGAAAATCTCCGAGCCAATCGCCGCATAAGGTGTTCGTACATATCCCATACCAATGGCTTTGCCCAGGCTAGGTGATTGTGTGCCGGATGTTACATGGCCTATCGCCTCACCCCTGTAATCTTTTATTTCATAACCATGCCTGGGGATTCCCTTTTCGATCATCTCAAAACCAACCAGCTTCCTTTCCACTCCTTCAGCTTTTTGTGCGGCAAATATATCTTTTGAGGTAAACTCCTTGGTGAACTTAGTGATCCATCCCAGGCCTGCTTCCATTGGCGAGGTTGTATCATCTATATCATTTCCATATAAACAAAAACCCATCTCAAGGCGAAGGGTATCCCTGGCACCGAGGCCAATTGGCTTTAATCCCTGCGGACCGCCAACAGCAAAAATGGCATCCCATACTTTATCAGCAGCGCCATCTTTATCTTCAAAGTATATCTCTACACCGCCGGCCCCCGTATAACCTGTTGCGCTTACCACTACATTTTCCACACCGGCAAAAACACCTTTGGTAAACGTGTAATACTTCAGGTTAAGAATATCCATACTGGTAAGCGGTTGCAATATTTTAGTTGCATTAGGACCCTGTATGGCCAGCAGGCAGGTTTTATCCGAAATGTTATGCATCTCTGCCTGCCTGGTATTATGCTTTTGTATCCAGTTCCAGTCTTTCTCTATATTAGAAGCATTTACCACCAGCATATACACTTTGTTTTCTTCAATGCAATACACCAGCAGGTCATCTACTATACCGCCGTTATCATTAGGCAGGCAGCTATACTGAGCCTGGCCGGCTTTTAATTTTGCGGCGTCATTGCTCGTCACCCGTTGAATCAGGTCAAGAGCATTTTCTCCTTTCAACACAAATTCCCCCATATGGCTTACATCAAATACTCCTGCGTTCTTTCTTACGGCTGCATGCTCATCATTGATACCAGTATAAGAGATGGGCATATTATAACCTGCAAACTCAGCCATCTTGGCACCGAGAGCAATGTGCTTTTCTGTAAAGGGAGTATTTTTCATATTGACAAAATTGTCCGCAAATGTAGCCCAAAAGGTCTTCTTTTTAATAAGTAGTTGCCCAAAATAAAAACCCGCTGTCAGTTATTTCCTGGTAATAACTATTATAAAAACAGAAGGCCCCTTGATGGAGCCTTTCTGCCTTTCATTGGGGTAATCCCAACTTCAACCAAACTTATTGATCAATGATCATAACTAACTATTCGTGAAATTTTCCAGGTGCTATTATCTTTCTTCCAGATATGGATGAACTTAAAAGTACCGCAATCCATCTTTCCATTTTCCGGGCGGCAAAAACGGTGCTTTGCTTCTTGTATCGCTCCGTAATCCTTTATTGGATATACTTCCATAGAACCAGGCACCAACTCTCTTTTCAAACCATTTTCTTTTGTAAATAATGTTTTGAACGCCTGCATATTTTGCTCGTAGCCAGACAAGCCTCCTTTGTCATGATAAAACTCCAGGTCTTTTGTAAACAATTCTTTAAGCAATGTAGTATCCTGCCGGTGAAGCGCATCAAATAATATACTATCCATTTTTGCAATGGTATTATATAATTCCTGCGAAACAGGTTGATAGGCTTTTGCTTCAACCGGTGAAGATTTTGTTTCAGGCTGACAAATGGTCATACTTGCAAGACCAGCAGCCAGCAAAAGAGCATTAATACTGTACATGTATTTCATTTCACAGTTCGTTTACGGTCTCCGGTCTACTAAAACCATTCCACCAAAGAGGCAACAGGCGAAGGCCCTCCGGCATAAGTTTCTTTACTATTATTCTGAACTACCTTTTTCAGACTGATTGGCTTAGATTTGGATGCCTTTATCTTTTCCTCCAGTTCTTTTAGTTTTCTCTGGCTTTCTTCATTTTCCTTTTTTATCTGCTCTTGTCTGCGTTTCTCCTGGTCTATTTGTTGCTGAATGTCGTTTGTTTCGGTTTCTTTATTAGCACTATCAGTGCTGTTATAGCGATAATCATTATTCACTGGTTGCATAACGGGGTTCCCATTGATGTCTTTTAACTTACCATCTGGTCCCATTATATAATCCACACCTGATTGGTAAGGGAAGTCTCTTTCAT
>JAEUVL010001100.1 GCA_016786965.1 Chitinophagaceae bacterium | reverse complement strand
AAAGTCAACCGAAGAACGGGGGACCGCAATGTTAAAATGATTGAACACATAAGTGATAAAGCCGGAGCAATCAAACCCCTTGATAGGGTCGGTGGAAGCATATAGGTAAGGAATACCGATCAGCGTTTTGGCAAAAGCTACAAGCGAATCAGGATGAACTGCTTGGCTGGTTGTCTCCACAACAATTTGGTTGTGAGATAACGTGTCGGCTGTTATAAGCACATTGGTTGCAGAATCTATTGAAACAGCTTTATGGGTGTTTTGCTTCGCTTCCGTACAACTAACTAATGCCACGCTGAAGATGACAGAAAAGAAAAGATGGTAGGGTAATAAAGTATTTCTCATGAAGTTTAATCCTCCACCAGATTATCATCTATGAGGTAGGCAGCTACTCCGCTGATATTATCATTGCCCTGCGCATCTTCAAGATACACCCTGAAAGAAGTGATCGTCATCGCAGGGAACGTAAGAATTCTTTTTCTCCCCACACTGGTTCCCTGTATCTCTCCAATTGCTTTATCACCGTTGTACAGCACCACACTAAAACGACGAATTGTTTGACCCAGATGTATTGCTTCTCTCAGCACAATACAGTTCACTTTTTGTGCTTTAGGCATTTCAACAATAAAATTCTGCAAATTGATGCCATAGTAAGCTGATGTGGTATCAAATCCCCGAAGCATAAGCGGTTTATTCCGAAGGTCACGTTGGCTGAACTGGTAATAGCTATTCGCTTCCTTCAGCAGATTATTACCAAAACTTTCATCTCTCAATTTTTTGAACCCGATCAGTGCCGCAGAATCATTTTCATGTATCAGTCCCCGCCTGTCCGGAGGCACGTTCAATAGCAAATTAGCCCCCCTGCCCACCGATTTCAGGTACAGATCAAATAAGGTAGCTGCATCCTTTACCTTGTCATTTTCATTTGCGTGGTAAAACCATCCTGGTCTTATACTCACATCACACTCAGCCGGTATCCAATGTTTACCATAATAATTACCATGGTTCAATGTATCAGTTGTCGGGGCGCCTATACCTCTTTTATAACCAGCTGTATCCAAAAAATTCCAATTAGGATCACCAGCAATACCCTTTTCATTTCCCACCCAGCGAATATCTGGGCCGATATCGCTGAAGATGACAGTTCGGGGTGAGTACTGCCGTGCCACATTCTCATATCTTCTCCAGTCATACACCTGCTTCTTCCCATTGGGCCCTTCTCCATTAGCACCGTCCCACCACAATTCCCAGATGGGGCCATAGTTCAGAAAAATTTCTTTCAGCATATTTACAAATACATCATTATACTTGTCCGTTCCATAGTCGGGATGATTTCTATCCCATGGAGAAATATATACCCCGAATTTCAATCCGCTTTCCTTACAAGCCGTGGAGAGTTCTCTCA
>JAEUVL010001099.1 GCA_016786965.1 Chitinophagaceae bacterium | reverse complement strand
AGCAGAACAGGCCCTTATTACTATGAAGCATCAACAGATGTAAATGCCACCATTACCACCAGCGGCACAAATGGCGATGAGATATTTGCACAGGCAGGTAGTTCAGTAACGATGAATCCCGGATTTGAGATAAAAGCAGGCTCCTACTTCAGGGCATATATCGCACCCTGCAACAATGGAGGCATACCCTTGGCTACAAGGCCAGGGCAAAATGATATACTGGTGCCGCACCTTACCGAAGTACCGGCACGGGCTAAGCAACCTGCCTCAGCCAATAATTACTTTTCCATCGTAAATGGGAAGATTGAGTTTCATATTACCGGAAAAGGAAAAATAGAAATGATGGGCAGACAAACAGATGGAAGCTGGAAGACATTTTATCCGGAAGAAAATATCTATCCCGGTTTTTATTCCATACCAGCACCCAATGCATTTACAGGTGAAATAAAAGTGAGATTGAACAAAACAGATTTACCTAAGCTGTAGCAACAATGAGTTAATACCACAGGGTTGTTGGCTTCAACAATTGATCAGTACATCGAAACAATAAATTATGAAGCGGTTTTTAAAATATGTTATTGCCATTCTGCCGTTTGCCATTGCCACAGAAGTAAATGCACAACGGAATATTGATGAAATAATAAAAGATCCGAGCAACAACTATTTTGTAATAAAACAAAAGGCCGACAGCTTCTTTGCCAGGGTGGGACAGGTAGGCACCGGCTATAAACTATTCAAGCGCTGGGAATTCCTGGTACGAAATAATGTGGACCAGACAGGTGTATTGCCCGATTTTGAAGCCCTCAATAAAGCAGCTTATACTGAATATAAAACCCGCACTGGTCGAAATGAATTTATTGAAGCAGGAGTGTCAAACTGGATACCGCTAGGTCAGCCCAATCCTACTATTCTGGCAGGCGATGCGCAAAACGGAGTAGGCCGTACCAGCAGTCTTGATTTTGTAGGCAACGATATATGGGTAAGCACACCCGGTGGTGGTATGTGGTTTGGCGATTTTTTAGGCGGCAGCGCCTATAACTGGACACCCAGAACAGACGGCATCCCTAACCTGGCAGTACAGGATATTGAAATTGCACCCACCAATACCAACATCATGTATGCACTTACAGGTGCTGTGGGTGGCGCCTCAGGCTATCGCAGCACAGGGGTATTAAAAAGTACCGATGCCGGCAATACATGGTTCATCACGGGCCTTACCTTTCCTGCAACCGGTAATGTAAAAGGCTATAAATTATTGGTACACCCCAACAACGCCAGTATCGTATGGGCCTGTACAGATAATGGACTTTTCCGCACAGCAGATGGCGGTACCACCTGGGACCTGGTAACCTACTACAATACCGTGGGCGGTACACAATTCGATCTTAATACTAATTCCTACGATATTGTGTACCAGCCGGGCAGCACTACCACCATGTATGCCACCAGCAACGGGCCTTATTTCTACAAAAGCACCGATGGAGGCTTAACATTTTTACGGGTGGACAGGGCAGGTGCAGGACTTCCTACCACGGGGGGCCGGATACAGATTGGTGTATCGGCAGCAAACAGTGCATACATATATCTTTTGTATGGCGATGGCACGGCTTACCAGGGTTTATATCGCAGTATCAATAGCGGCACCAGTTTTACCCTGCGCAGCAATACACCCAATGTATTAGGCAGCCAGGCATGGCGCAATATCTGCATCGCTGTATCACCAACCGATATAGATGACATCTATGTAGGAGGTCTGGATATATACAAAAGCACAACAGGTGGCGCCACAGGAGGCTGGGTGCAGATTTCTGATTGGACCAGCACCAGTACCAGCAATTTTAGCCATGCCGATATTTTTGAACTGAAATGCGATGCTACTTATTTGTATTGCGCCGGAGATGGTGGCATTTACCGCATGACACGCAGTACCGATACCTGGATCAGCCTGATGAACAGTATGCAAACGGGCCAGGTTTACCGCATGGGTATTGACCCTACGGCATCTGCAGCTTTTGTAACAGTGGGGCTGCAGGACAACGGCAGCTACCGCAACACCGGGGCACAGTACCTGAGCATAGGCGGTGGAGACGGAATGGAAACAGTAGTAAATCCTTCCAATACCAATGTGATATATCTCTCCAGCCAAAACGGTTCCTTTCGCCGCAGCGATGATGGAGGCGCCACCAGTACTGGTATCAGGACCGGCCCCGGCAACTGGACAACACCTGCTGTATTACGCCCGGGGAATGATACGCATATCTATATAGGCTACTCAAATATTGATTATAACACCACTTCAGGAACCGGAGCATGGAGCACTATCGCCACAGGTTTTGGAAATGCCATCGAATCGCTGGAGTTTGCACCAAGCAACAATACCATTTTGTATGCCACGGAGGGACAGTCCGTACGGAGGTTCAACCTTAGTGCAGGCGTATGGTCGGCTGCCAGCATCATTACAGGCAGCCTTCCCACCAGCAATATCACCGAACTGGCTGTGGACCCCAACAATTCGGCGCATGTGGTAGTATGCTATGGAGGCTATACAGCTGCCAATAAAGTATTTGAAACATTTAATGCCAATGCAGCCACACCCACCTGGACCAATATTACCGCCACTCTTCCAAATGTGCCCATCAACTGTGTTACCATGGATGATGATGCAAACAATACCATTTACATAGGTACCGATATAGGCGTGTTTGTTCGAAACGATGTGCTGGATAATTGGATAATGTACAGCAACAATCTGCCGGTAACACGGGTGTACGATATCGAGATCAACCGCTCACTCGCTACACACCGGGTATATGCCGCCACATTTGGCAGGGGCGTTTTTTATGCAGAAGTATATACCGGTTGTATCAGTTCCACCAACCTTACAGGTAGTGTAATAGGGCTGGAATACACCGAAACTTCCACTTCCATCACTTCCACACAGATTATTTCAGGAGGAGGAGGAACGTCTGTCGGGTATAACTCCGGCGGCAGCATTACCCTCAATCCTGGATTTGAAGTGAAGGCCGGGTCTAAATTTGAAGCCTATATAGCAGGCTGCACAACAGCAGGCTCACCACCAAGAGACTTGAGGATAATACCCATCAACAGGAACGGTAC
>JAEUVL010001083.1 GCA_016786965.1 Chitinophagaceae bacterium | reverse complement strand
TTTGCCGTATATGTATTCCAGGTAAGTAACATCTTCAATATAAAACAAACATACGGGTATCAATATTCATACAATGGTCTGAGAAAAGAGGCAATAGTGCCCACCTCCCGCATGTTTGTATTCATTGGTGCCTTCATCAGCTTTGGTGTGGACAGAAGTGAAGAGGTGATCAATAATGGCTTATAATTTTTTAAACAATAAACTATCAACAATGAAAAAGTTTTTTTCTTTTCTGATCGGCTCCCTGCTTGTGACAGCTACATTTGCCCAGAGTGAAAAATATGTAAAGGCAATGGAAGCAAAGATTGCCCTGATTGATTCTGCCAGAACACCAGATGCATGGAAAGAGCTGGCCAATGCTTTCGAAAGAATTGGCGAAGCCGAAAAAAACCAATGGCTGCCATTCTATTATGCTGCTTATGCCAATGTAATGGCCGGTACTTTCTCTATGCCGATGGATGGTAGCTTTGGCGACAACAGTGCTGTGGCGGACCCTTACGCAGATAAAGCAGAGAAAATGCTTACGAAAGCTACTGAGCTTACAAAGGCAAATACTGAGACCTATTGTATACAGAAAATGATCCATGGCTTGCGGATGATGGGCAATCCTATGAACCGCTACATGACAGAAGGACCCCTGGCCGATGCAGCACTGACTAAGGCCAAGGAAGCAAATGCCGGCAACCCAAGAATTTACATTCTTGAAGCACAGGATAAATTTTATACCCCGGAACAGTTCGGAGGTAGTAAAGCAGAGGCAAAAGTATTGTTTGAAAAAGCGCAAAGCCTTTTTGAAACGTACAAACCGGAAAGTAGTATTGCACCTAACTGGGGCAAAACCACGATCGGGTACTTCCTTTCACAAATAAATTAACGGGCAGCGCTCCCGGCAGCCATTGGTTTCCGGGAGTTGTTGTTTTTAATACCACCAGCATGACCGACGAAAAATTTTCTCCCGAAGAGAGCCTGCAGCTTATCCAGTCAATGATAAGCAAGGCGAAGCAGGATATGTCTGGCAACAGTATTTATTTCCTAGTGTGGGGGTGGATAACCTTTATTGGATGTATTGGGCAGTATGTATTGATGAGTATTGTAAAGTATGAGCAGCACTACCATGTGTGGTGGCTCGTGGTCCCAGGAGTTGTTTTTACCATTTGGTACAGTGCCAAAGAAGGTAAACAGGCAAAGACAAAAACCTATGTAGGAGAAAGTATGAAATACCTGTGGATGGGTATGGGTATCAGCTTTTTTGTGTTAAGTATGATACTGACAAGGATCGGTTGGGACAAGCCTGTGTTTCCATTCTTTATATTACTTTATGGACTGGGTACTTTTATTTCCGGTAATTTTCTCAGGTTCAGACCATTAATTGTTGGTGGAATCATTGCCTGGGTACTGGCTATTGGCGCCGTATTTACAAGCTATGAGCACCAGATGCTTTTTGGTGCTGCAGCAATATT